>NZ_JBXAOB010000008.1:0-238380 GCF_058802345.1 Pseudomonas sp. GW822-FHT02D10 | reverse complement strand
GTTTACCAAGGAGTTTTCCGTTTCGACTGCGCCGGAAGTGGGGCGAATTATAGACGTCCAGAATCTGCCGTCAACACCTATTTTCATAAATCCGTCATATCGATCTAAAAGCCCCGAAAACACGAAGGCCGATACCCCTATTAGCTAATAGGGACCGGCCTTCGGCCCTTCTACTTACAAGCTAGGGAATGCGAACTGCGAAGCCTCATGGCTCGCACGTTGCGGCCAGCGCTGGGTAATCGCCTTGCGACGAGTGTAGAAACGCACACCATCCGGGCCATACGCATGCAGATCGCCGAACAGCGAACGCTTCCAGCCGCCAAAGCTGTGATACGCCACTGGAACCGGCAACGGAACGTTGACCCCAACCATGCCGACTTCGATCTCATCGCAGAACAACCGCGCCGCTTCCCCGTCACGGGTAAAGATGCAGGTGCCATTGCCATACTCGTGATCGTTGATCAGCTGCATCGCCTCTTCCAGGCTGTTGACCCGAACGACGCACAGCACCGGCCCGAAGATCTCTTCTTTATAGATGCGCATCTCTGGCGTGACGTTATCGAACAGGCAGCCACCCAGGAAGAAGCCTTCCTCATGACCGGCCACGCTCAGACCACGACCGTCGACTACCAGGGAAGCACCAGCAAAAACGCCGTCTTCTATATAGCCACTGACTTTGTCGCGAGCCTGACCGGAAACCAGCGGCCCCATGTCCAGACCACACGACGTGCCGGCACCGATTTTCAGTGCCTTGATTTGCGGTACCAGTTTGGCCACCAGCGCATCCGCTACCTGATCGCCGACACACACGACCACCGAAATTGCCATGCAACGCTCGCCGCAAGAACCGTAAGCCGCGCCCATCAGTGCGCTGACGGCGTTATCCAGATCCGCATCCGGCATCAACACCGCGTGGTTCTTCGCCCCGCCCAATGCCTGGACACGCTTGCCACGCTTGGTGCCTTCGGCATAGATGTACTCAGCAATGGGCGTCGAGCCAACGAAGCTCAGCGCTTTGACTTCAGGCGCTTCGATCAAGGCATCCACGGCTGACTTGTCGCCATGAACCACACTCATCACGCCTTTCGGTAAACCGGCTTCCAACAACAACTGCGCGATCAGCAGCGTCGAGCTCGGATCACGCTCGGAGGGTTTGAGGATGAAGCAGTTACCGCAGACGATCGCCAGCGGATACATCCACAGCGGCACCATCGCCGGGAAGTTGAACGGGGTAATGCCAGCAACCACACCCAGCGGCTGGAAATCCGACCAGGCATCGATGTTCGGGCCGACGTTACGGCTGTACTCGCCCTTGAGGATTTCCGGTGCCGCACAGGCGAACTCGACGTTCTCGATACCGCGCTTCAATTCACCCGCAGCGTCTTCCAACGTCTTGCCGTGTTCTTCGCTGATCAATTGAGCGATACGCGCTTCGTTCTGCTCCAGCAATTGCTTGAAGCGAAACATCACCTGAGCGCGTTTGGCCGGTGGCGTGTTGCGCCAGGCCGGGAATGCAGCCTTGGCCGAGTCGATGGCTTTTTGAATGGTTTCACGGCTGGCCAATGGCACCTTATGGATTGGCTGGCCGGTAGACGGGTTGAACACGTCAGCAGTGCGAGCGTTGTCGCTCACCAGTTCACCATTGATCAAATGCGGGATGAGGCTCATGCGGGGCTCCTGAAAAGTTGTCCACAGGCACGCATTGCTGCGCGCCTGTTGTTTGTTCTTATATAGAGGGAAGAATCAGTCGATCTTGTTCAGCACTTCGCCGACCGCATCGAACAGACGATCAAGATCCTGCGGCTTGCTGTTGAAGGTTGGGCCGAACTGCAAGGTGTCGCCGCCGAAACGCACATAGAAGCCAGCCTTCCACAGCGCCATGCCCGCCTCGAACGGACGGACGATGGCGTCGCCGTCGCGTGCAGCGATCTGGATCGCACCGGCCAGACCGTAGTTACGGATGTCGATGACGTTCTTCGACCCCTTCAGACCGTGCAAGGCATTCTCGAAATGCGGCGCGACTTCGGCCACGCTCTGCACCAGGTTTTCCTTTTGCAGCAGGTCGAGTGCTGCCAGACCAGCAGCGCAGGCCACCGGGTGCGCCGAGTAGGTGTAACCGTGCGGGAATTCCACCGCGTATTCCGGCGTCGCCTGGTTCATGAAGGTCTGGTAGATCTCCGAACTGGCGATCACCGCGCCCATCGGGATGGCGCCGTTGGTGACTTGCTTGGCGATGCACATCAGGTCCGGGGTCACGCCGAAGCTGTCAGCACCGAACATCGAACCGGTACGACCGAAGCCGGTGATGACTTCGTCGAACACCAACAGGATGTTGTGCTGATCGCAGATTTCGCGCAGACGCTTGAGGTAACCCTGCGGCGGAACCAGTACACCGGCGGAACCGGCCATTGGCTCGACGAACACCGCTGCGATGTTCGAAGCGTCGTGCAGTTCGATCAGTTTGAGCAGCTCATCGGCCAGGGCGATACCGCCCTCTTTCGGCATGCCACGGGAATAGGCATTGCTGGCCAGCAGGGTGTGCGGCAGGTGGTCGACGTCCATCATCGCCTGACCGAACAGCTTACGGTTACCGTTAACGCCGCCCAGGCTGGTGCCGGCGATGTTCACGCCATGGTAGCCACGGGCACGACCGATCATTTTGGTTTTGGTCGACTGACCTTTCAGACGCCAGTAAGCGCGGACCATCTTCACCGCCGTATCGGCACACTCGGAACCTGAGTCGGTGAAGAACACATGGTTCAGATTGCCCGGGGTCAGCTCGGTGATTTTCTCGGCCAGCTGGAACGACAGCGGGTGGCCGTACTGGAAGCCCGGCGAGTAATCAAGGGTACCCAACTGTTTGGCCACCGCTTCCTGGATTTCCTTGCGGGTATGCCCGGCGCCGCAGGTCCACAGACCGGACAGCGAGTCATAAACTTTGCGGCCCTTGTCGTCGATCAGGTAACTGCCTTCAGCGGCAACGATCAGGCGCGGGTCACGCTGGAAATTGCGATTGGCGGTGTACGGCATCCAGTGAGCATCGAGCTTGAGTTGGCTGGCCAGGGAGACCGGGGCGTTTTCAGGCACGTTCATGAGCAAAACCTCGCAGGGCAATAAGCGGCGTAGGGATGAAAAGCGTTCTTGCAGCTAAATTGCCACGGCGATAAAGTCGGTGAAATCCAACTTTTCTAACCTTCAGTCAGCCCCATACTAAACTTTTGAGTAAAAAGCATGAGCAGCCGTCGACCTGATCCACTGGCACAAGTCAGTGACTTTGATATCCGCCTGCTGCGTATTTTTCGCAGCGTGGTCGAATGCGGCGGCTTCTCTGCGGCGGAAAGCGTGCTCGGAATTGGACGTTCGGCCATCAGCCAACAGATGAGCGATCTGGAACAACGTCTTGGCCTGCGCCTGTGCCAACGTGGACGTGCCGGGTTCTCGCTGACCGAAGAAGGTCGCGAGGTCTATCAATCGGCGTTGCAGCTATTAAGTGCGCTGGAAAGTTTCCGCACCGAGGTCAACGGACTGCACCAACACCTGCGCGGCGAGTTGACCATTGGCCTGACCGACAACCTCGTCACCCTGCCCCACATGCGCATCACTCACGCACTGGCGCAGTTGAAGGAGCGCGGGCCAGACGTGCAGATTCAGATCCGCATGATCGCGCCCAATGAAGTCGAACAAGGCGTGCTCGACGGACGCTTGCATGTCGGCGTGGTACCGCAGGCCAGCGCTCTGTCAGGTCTGGAATATCAGCCGCTGTACAGCGAGCGCTCGCTGCTCTATTGCGCGGTCGGCCATCCGTTGTTTTATGTCGACGATAAACAGCTGGACGACGAGCGCCTCAACAGCCAGGACGCGATTGCCCCGACCTTCCGTTTACCGGCCGAGATTCAGGCGCATTACCAGGCCCTCAATTGCACCGCCAGCGCATCGGACCGTGAAGGCATGGCGTTCCTGATTCTGACCGGGCGCTACATCGGTTACCTGCCCGACCATTACGCCAGCCTGTGGGTGCAGCAAGGTCGCTTGCGCGCGCTCAAACCCGACGCACGCTTTTATGATCTGAGCCTGGCATCGGTCACACGCAAAGGACGTCGCCCACATCTAGTGCTGGAAAGCTTCCTGGAGAGCCTGGCGGCGACGCGATAAAAACCCTGAAAGCCGCCCGCTTTAACGCTTTTATGGTGACAAGGCTTGTCGGATTCCTGTGGGTGCGCTATCAACGCACGGTGCACCCACTGACCCGCTCGGAACCGCCCATGACCTTTGAAATCCCAGCCCACGCAGGCGCTCACCCCGACAAACCCGCCAGCCGCATTCGTCAAAAGAACGAAGAGGCGATCCTCAAAGCCGCCGAAGTCGAATTCGCTCGTCACGGCTTCAAAGGCACCAGCATGAACACCATCGCTTCGAGCGCCGGGCTGCCCAAGGCCAATCTGCATTACTACTTCACCAACAAGCTCGGGCTGTACGTCGCGGTGTTGAGCAACATCATTCAGTTGTGGGACAGCACCTTCAACACGCTGACGTGCGACGACGATCCGACCGAAGCGCTGACCCGCTACATTCGCGCCAAGATGGAGTTCTCCCGCCGCCAGCCGCAAGCCTCGCGGGTGTTCGCCATGGAAGTCATCAGCGGCGGTGAGTGCCTGACCGAGTATTTCAACGAGGATTACCGCGCCTGGTTCCAGGGCCGCGCGAACGTGTTTCAGGCCTGGATCGACGCCGGCAAGATGGACCCTGTAGACCCGGTAAACCTGATCTTCCTGTTGTGGGGCAGCACTCAGCATTACGCCGACTTCGCCACGCAAATCTGCCGCGTCACCGGTCGTACCAAACTGACCAAACAGGACGTGGAAGACGCCGGCGATAACCTGATCCGCATCATTCTTAAAGGCTGCGGCCTCACTCCTGCCATTTAAGACGTTCACCCATGCCTTTTACCCTCGCCGGCCCTTGCGAATACCGCGAAGAGATTCGCAAAAGCCGCTTCATCGCCCTCGCGGCACCGATCACCAGTGTTGCCGAGGCGCAAGCATTCATCGAGCAGCACAGCGACCTGAACGCTTCACACAACTGCTGGGCCTGGAAACTCGCTGATCAGTACCGCAGCAGTGACGACGGCGAACCGGGCGGCACCGCTGGCCGACCGATACTCGCGGCAATCGAAGCGCAGGACTGCGACCAGGTCGCGGTGGTGGTGATTCGCTGGTACGGCGGCATTCAACTGGGCACCGGCGGCCTCGCACGAGCCTATGGCGGCAGCGCCAATAAATGCCTGCAAGGCGCCGAACGGATAGCCCTGATCAGCCGAGTGCCGATCCGTTGTGCTTGCGGTTTCAGCGAATTGGCGCTGGTCAAATTGCGGGTGGCGGAACTGGGCGGGTTGGTGATGGAGGAAACCTTCACCGCCAACGGCGTGGAACTGCAACTGGCCGTCGGTGCGGCGCAGATCGATACCTTGCAGAGCCAACTGGCGGATTTGAGTCGCGGGCGGATTGTGTTGCAGCGCTGAAACACTGCGACCTTTTGGGGCATTGGCGCCATGCCAACATTCCCGACACTTGCCCACAACCGCTGTGCACCCGACTGTGGATAACCTGAGTACATAGCGCTGTAACCCTTCTGCGGCGTGGCTTTGCGACCGCTGATCATTTTTCGTTCAATTGCCCATCCACGCGGCCAATTCCACCGCAAAACAAACAGTTAGAGCGGTATATCACCTTTAGAAGAAAGCCCCTCAGTGCTTATGCCCGGGCTTTTGGCTTGCGCACAAATACTGTGGAGCAACCTGTGGATAACCCGTTCATGGCTGGCGCAGTCGCCTAGCCAGCATAGGCCGCAGCCACATGGTCATTTTTTAACCAGATTACCAAAGTCCAGATCTGCCCCCCATCCTGCACCTCGCCCTGAAGTAGTGCCTGATCGCGAATCAGACTATGGCGCGCATTGCGCTGTGATCACGGTGCGATGCGCCTTTCAGCATTTTCCTGACTCAATGGCCAGGAAATTGCTTTACCCACAGGCATAACCTCCACCGACCCGAGCCTGTGATGCCAAACCCCGCGCTGCCCCCTGATCAAACGCCACGTCTGCAACTGCGCAGAATCAGCAAACGTTACCCCGGTTGCCTGGCCAACGATGCCATCGACCTGAACATTCAACCCGGTGAGATCCACGCCTTGCTCGGTGAAAACGGTGCCGGTAAAAGCACCTTGATGAAGATCATCTACGGCGTAACCCACGCCGACTCGGGGGAGATGATCTGGCAAGGCCAACGGGTCAACATGCGCAACCCGGCCCAGGCCCGCAGCCTTGGGATCGGCATGGTGTTCCAGCATTTCTCGTTGTTCGAAACCCTTAGCGTGGCGCAGAACATTGCCCTCGCCATGGGCCCATCAGCGGGCACACCGAGAATGCTTGAGCCGAAGATTCGCGAAGTCTCGCAACGCTATGGCATGGCGCTGGAACCCGAGCGGCTGGTGCACAGTTTGTCGATTGGTGAGCGCCAGCGGGTGGAGATCATTCGGTGTTTGATGCAGGACATCCGTCTGTTGATTCTCGATGAACCGACTTCGGTGCTGACGCCACAAGAGGCCGACGAGTTGTTCGTCACCTTGCGCCGACTGGCGAGCGAGGGCTGCAGCATTCTGTTCATCAGCCACAAGCTCGGCGAAGTTCGCGCGCTGTGTCATAGCGCCACGGTGTTGCGTGGCGGGCGAGTCGCCGGCCATTGCCTGCCCGCCGAGTGTTCGGACCAGCAGTTGGCGCGGTTGATGGTCGGCGATGCCGCCGGGTTGATCGCGGACTACCCGAAAGTCAGTGGCGGCGCGGCGTTTCTGAAGGTTGCCCATTTGTCGTGGCACAACCCTGATCCGTTTGGCTGCTCACTCAGCGATATCGACCTTGAGGTGCGCAGCGGTGAAATTGTCGGCATCGCCGGGGTTGCCGGCAATGGTCAGGACGAACTGCTCGCCCTGCTCAGCGGCGAAGAGCGGCTGACGCGTAAAGAGGCGACGAACATTGGCTTCGCTGGCCAGCCTGTCGCCGATCTACGTCCGGATGCGCGACGAAGTCTGGGCCTGGCGTTCGTGCCGGCGGAACGGCTCGGGCACGGCGCAGTACCGGAATTGAGTCTGGCGGACAACGCGCTGCTCACCGCCTTCCAACAAGGTCTGGTCAGTAACGGGCTGATCCAGCACGCCAAGGTCGAGGCGCTGGCCGAAGAGATCATTCGCCGCTTCGGGGTCAAGACACCTGACGCCCACGCGCCGGCCCGCAGTCTTTCTGGCGGTAACTTGCAGAAATTCATCCTCGGCCGGGAAATCCTCCAGCAACCCAAACTGCTGGTCGCCGCGCACCCGACCTGGGGCGTGGATGTCGGCGCGGCGGCGACCATTCACCGCGCGCTGATTGCCTTGCGCGATGCCGGGGCGGCGATTCTGGTGATCTCTGAAGACCTCGACGAACTGTTCCAGATCAGCGACCGCCTCGCCGCGCTGTGCAGCGGCCGCTTGTCATCGCTCAAACCGACGGCGCAGACCACGCTGATCGAAATCGGCGGCTGGATGGCCGGCCAGTTCGACGCCCTTCAATCACCCGCGCCTTCGCCGGTTTAACGGAGCTTCACATGGTGCTTACTCTCGAACCCCGTGGCCAGCAATCGCGCCTGATGCTCTGGTGCTCGCCATTACTGGCCGCCACGCTGACGCTGGGCTGCGGCTCACTACTGTTTATTGCCCTCGGCCACGCCCCATTACTGACCTTGCACACCTTGTTGATCGCGCCGATCAGCGATCTGTATGGCGTCTCCGAGTTGTTGGTCAAAGCCCTGCCGATCCTGCTCTGCGCCCTGGGCTTGGCAGTGGCGTATCAGGCACGGATCTGGAACATCGGCGCCGAAGGTCAATTGCTGCTCGGCGCCTTGGCCGGTAGCGCATTGGCGGTGAACATTATCGATATGCACAGCCGTTGGGCGCTGGTGTTGATCCTGCTCACCGGTACGCTGGCCGGCGCGGCGTGGGCCGGACTGACCGCGTGGTTGCGCACGCGCTTCAATGCCAACGAAATCCTCACCAGCATCATGCTCAATTACATCGCGCTGAACCTGTTGCTGTTCTGTGTGCATGGGCCGCTGAAGGACCCTGCAGGTTTCAATTTTCCCGAGTCAGCGATGTTTGGCGAAGCCAGCCGCTTGCCACTGTTGATGGAGGACGGTCGGGTTCACGCCGGGGTGTATTTCGCCTTGCTGGCGCTGGTGGCGGTGTGGGTGTTGTTGCAGAAAAGCTTTGTCGGCTTTCAGATCAAAGTGCTCGGTCTCGACAAGCGTGCAGCAGGGTTTGTCGGCTTTCGCGAGAAGCGCCTGATCTGGCTGGCGCTGTTGATCAGCGGTGGATTGGCCGGGTTGGCCGGGGTCTGCGAAGTCACCGGTCCGATCGGCCAATTGGTGCCGCAAGTTTCTCCAGGTTATGGCTATGCGGCGATCACCGTAGCGTTTCTCGGGCGACTGAATCCGATCGGCATCCTGTTTTCCAGCCTATTGATGGCGCTGTTGTACATCGGCGGCGAGAGCGCGCAGATGACCCTCAATCTGCCGCAAGCCATCACCCAACTGTTCCAGGGAATGATGCTGTTTTTCCTGCTGGCCAGTGATGTGCTGATTCTTTACCGACCACGGCTGAACCTGCGCTGGGCGCGGCGTGCTTCGGCCACCTCAGTTCAAGCGGGAGCGCTGTGATGGATATCGATCTGCTGAGCAATATTTTCTACGCCATGGTTCGTTGCGGCACACCGCTGTTGCTCGTGGCCCTGGGTGAGTTGATCTGCGAGAAAAGCGGCGTCCTCAACCTGGGGCAGGAAGGGATGATGCTGTTTGGCGCGGTGATCGGTTTTATCGTCGCGCTGAACACCGGCAATCTGTGGCTCGGCGTGCTGCTGGCGATGGCGGCCGGCATGTTGTTGTCGGCGCTGTTTGCCTTGGTGGCACTGGTGTTCAACGCCAATCAGGTGGCCACGGGGTTGGCGTTGACGATCTTCGGGGTCGGCTTGTCGAGCTTCGTCGGCGCGGCGTGGGTGGGTAAACCGTTGGCCGGGTTCGAGCCGGTGGCGATTCCCGTGTTGAGTGAGATTCCGCTGATTGGGCGAATGCTGTTTGCCCAGGATCTGCTGGTGTACCTGTCGTTCGCGCTGTTTGCGCTGGTGGCGTGGGCCATTCTGAAAAGCCGGATCGGCTTGATCATCCAGGCCGTTGGGGAAAATCCGGATGCCGCCAGCGCGATGGGCTTGCCGGTGCTGCGGGTACGGACCCTGGCGGTGCTGTTCGGCGGCGCGATGGCCGGATTGGCCGGCGCTTACCTGTCGCTGGCCTACACCCCGATGTGGGCCGAAAACATGAGTGCCGGCCGTGGCTGGATTGCCTTGGCGCTGGTGGTGTTTGCCAGTTGGCGAGTCTGGCGTTTGCTGCTGGGCGCTTATCTGTTCGGGCTGGCGAGCATTCTGCATTTGGTCGCCCAGGGGCTGGGGTTGGCGATTCCCTCGAGTTTGCTGGCGATGCTGCCGTATGTCGCAACCATTGTGGTGTTGGTGCTGCTGTCCCGCGACGCCATGCGCACACGCTTGTATGCGCCGGTGTCGTTGGGACAGCCGTGGCAGGCCGGGCACTAGCGGTGAGCCGTCACGCCCTCATCGCGAGCAAGTATTGCGAAGGGGTCCACATGAATACGGCTCCAATGATTCGAGGAGCAAACAGGCTGAAGCCTGGAGTATGCTCCAGGGTCAAGCCTTAACGAGTAGTGAATCATGTCTACGGTAAAGACCGCACTGATCATCGGCGCCTCTCGCGGCTTGGGCCTTGGGCTGGTGAAAACCCTGCTGGCCGACGGCTGGCAAGTCACCGCCACGGTGCGTAACCCGCAGAACGCCGAGGCGTTGCAGGCGCTGGGTAAGGTGCAGATTGAAAAACTCGACATGGACGATCAACAAGCCGTGATCGCCCTCAGCCGGCAACTCAAAGGTCAGGTATTCGACCTGCTGTTCGTCAACGCCGGAGTCAAAGGCCCGGAGGTGCAGACACCGGGCGGTGCAACGCTGGCCGAGGTTGGCCAGTTGTTCTTCACCAACGCCGTGGCACCGATCAATCTGGCCCAGCGTTTCGTCGGGCAGATTCGCGAAGGCAGCGGCGTATTGGCGTTCATGAGTTCGGTGCTCGGCAGCGTGACCATGCCCGACGCGCCAGAACTGGCGCTGTACAAGGCCAGCAAAGCGGCGCTGAATTCGATGACCAACAGCTTCGTCACGCAGTTGGGCGAACAGAAACTCACCGTGCTATCGCTGCATCCGGGTTGGGTGAAAACCGACATGGGCGGTGAAGGCGCAGACATTGATGTCGACACCAGCACCCGCGGACTGGTCGATCAGGTAAACGCTTATGCTGGCAAGGGTGGGCATCATTTTGTGAATTACCGGGGTGAGACGATTCCCTGGTAAACATCACAACCCATCCCCTGTGGGAGCGAGCTTGCTCGCGATGACGACGTTACATTCAACGCTGATGTCGACTGTCAGTCCGCTATCGTCGGATCGCCGCCCGGAGCAAGCTCGCTCCCACAAGGTCATGCGTCGGTCCTGTGGTAACGACGCTTGCCCGAAAAGCGCTTTTGTTCGAAACTGCACACTCGCCCCCGCGGCGACCCTGGATCAGCAGACAGGGCAACACTGAGCTGGCGAACCTGAACCCAACTTTCAGAGGAGCCGGCAAATGCCTGCGACCCGTATCTGGTTAAAAAATCCCCTCGCTATCTTTACTGCCAACGGCCTCGATGCCCGTGGCGGCCTGGTGCTGCAAGACGGTTTGATCGTCGAAGTGCTCAAGCAAGGCCAACAACCCGCGACGCCCTGTGGACAAGTCTTCGACGCCCGCGAGCATGTGGTCCTGCCGGGGCTGATCAACACCCACCATCACTTCTATCAAACCCTGACCCGCGCCTGGGCACCGGTGGTCAATCAGCCGCTGTTCCCCTGGCTGAAAACCCTGTACCCGGTCTGGGCCCGACTGACCCCGGAAAAACTCGCACTGGCGACCAAGGTGGCCTTGGCTGAATTGCTGCTGTCGGGTTGCACCACTGCCGCCGACCACCATTACCTGTTTCCCGATGGCCTTGAAAACGCCATCGATGTGCAGGTCGACAGCGTTCGTGAGCTCGGCATGCGCGCCATGTTGACCCGTGGTTCGATGAGCCTCGGCGAAAAGGATGGAGGCCTGCCGCCACAGCAAACCGTGCAGCAAGGTGAAGTGATTCTCGCCGACAGCCAGCGCCTGATCGCCGAGTACCACGAACGTGGGAACGGCGCGCAAATCCAGATCGCCCTGGCGCCCTGCTCGCCGTTCTCGGTCACCCCGGAAATCATGTCAGCCAGCGCCGAACTGGCGAACACCCTCGATGTGCGCCTGCACACCCACCTGGCCGAAACCCTCGACGAAGAAGACTTCTGCCTGCAACGCTTCGGCCTGCGCACCGTGGATTATCTGGACAGCGTCGGCTGGCTCGGCCCGCGCACCTGGCTGGCCCACGGCATTCACTTCAACCCCGACGAAATCGCCCGCCTCGGCGCGGCAGGCACCGGCATTTGCCATTGCCCGAGTTCGAACATGCGCCTGGCATCGGGCATTTGCCCAACCCTGGAGCTGACGGCTGCCGGCGCACCGCTGGGGCTTGGGGTCGACGGTTCGGCGTCCAACGATGCCTCGAACATGATCCTCGAAACCCGTCAGGCGCTGTACCTGCAACGGCTGCGTTACGGCGCGGAGAAAATCACCCCGGAACTGGTGCTGGGTTGGGCCACCCAGGGTTCGGCGAAATTGCTCGGCCGTAGCGATATCGGCGAACTGGCGGTGGGCAAGCAAGCGGATCTGGCGTTGTTCAAACTCGATGAGCTGCGCTTCTCCGGCAGCCATGACCCAATCTCGGCGCTGCTGCTGTGTGGCGCAGACCGTGCGGACCGAGTGATGGTCGGTGGCAAATGGCGAGTGATTGATGGGCAAGTCGAAGGGCTGGATCTGAAAGGTTTGATTGCCGATCACAGTCAGGCGGCGCGGCAGTTGATCAGCGGTGTCTGATCGAGCTTAAACCTTAGCGCACCAGTGGATGGCAGCCGGTTCGGCTCATGCACTTTTATTGGCCCCCGGGCCCCTTCGCGAGCAAGCCCGCTCCCATAGGACTTGCACAAATCCTGTGGGAGCGGGCTTGCTCGCGAAGGCCGCACCACGGTTTCGACAGTTTTGTTGTCTTGTTGGTCAGCTATTTGCATTGGCCCTGCCAAGCCATAACGCCCAGCCAACCTCACAACAAGATGGAGTTCGAATTCATGCACAAACGTCCGTTGAAGAAACTGCTTTGCGCGGTTGCCGCCGTCGCCGGTCTAAGCGCCAGCCTGAGTGCCAGCGCCACCGATCCGCTGAAAGTCGGCTTCGTCTACATCGGCCCGATCGGTGACCACGGCTGGACCTATCAGCATGAACAGGGGCGCAAGGCGCTGGTGGAAAAATTCGGCGAGCAGATCACCACCCATTACGTGGAGAACGTCGCCGAGGGTGCGGACGCCGAGCGGGTGATCCGCAACATGGCCAAGGACAAGTACGACCTGATCTTCACCACCTCCTTCGGCTACATGAACCCGACCCTGAAAGTCGCCAAACAATTTCCCAAGGTGACCTTCGAACACGCTACTGGCTACAAGCAGGACAATAACCTCGGCACCTATATGGCGCGTACTTACGAGGGCCGTTATGTCGGTGGTTTCCTCGCGGCGAAGATGACCAAGAGCAAAAAAATCGGCTACGTCGCTTCGTTCCCGATTCCGGAAGTGATCCGCGACATCAACGCGATTCAGCTCGCCCTGAACAAGTACAACCCCGGCAGCGAAATCAAAGTGGTGTGGGTCAATTCCTGGTTCGATCCGGGCAAGGAAGCCGACGCCGCTAACGCGCTGATCGACCAGGGCGTTGATGTGGTGTTCCAGCACACCGACAGCCCGGCGCCAATCCAGGCCGCCGAGCGTCGTGGGGTCTACGCGGTGGGTTACGCCTCGGACATGGCGCACTTCGGGCCGAAAGCCGTGCTGACCTCGATCGTCAATGACTGGGGCCCGCACTATGTTCAGGCGACTCAGAGCGTGATCGACCACTCATGGAAATCTCAGGATTACTGGGGCGGCTTGAAGGAAGGCACGGTTGAATTGCCGATCAGCGATCTGGTGCCAGCGCAGGTTAAAACCGAAGCCGAGCAGATCATCACGGACATCAAGAGCGGTGCATTTCAACCGTTCACCGGGCCGATCAAGGATCAGGCCGGGACCGAGAAAATTGCCGCCGGCGTGAGCGCCAGCACGGCAGAACTGGCATCGATGAACTATTACGTCGAAGGCATGAAGGCCGAGATACCGAAGTAACACAAAACCCTGTGGGAGCGAGCTTGCTCCGGGCGGCGATCCGACGATAGCGGACTGACAGTCAACAATGATGCTGAATGTTATGGCCTTTTCGCGAGCAAGCTCGCTCCCACAAAAGCTCATCTCGCGTTTATCAGGGCCGCATCCCGACACCCGCATCGAATGTCTGCCTGGCTGTCGGGATGAGCTGCACACGGCGAAGTACCCGGTCGCTACCTGCGCCGAATTCCTGCTTTCTCGGTTTGCCAACACCTATGCTTATCGTCAGGAAGAGGAAGTGGATTGATGAACCGACTGGTCAGGTTTTGCTAATTGTTTCCACAAGCATCTGTAGAATGCTCGCCATCTGCACCTGATGAGAAAAGAATATGTACGACTGGCTGAACGCCCTGCCCAAGGCAGAATTGCACCTGCACCTGGAAGGCTCGCTGGAGCCTGAGTTGCTGTTCGCCCTGGCTGAACGCAACAAGATCGCCCTGCCGTGGAGCGACGTTGAAACCCTGCGCAAGGCGTATGCCTTCAACAACCTGCAAGAGTTCCTGGACCTGTATTACCAGGGCGCCGATGTGTTGCGCACCTCTCAGGATTTCTACGACCTGACCTGGGCCTACCTGTTGCGTTGCAAGGCGCAGAACGTGATTCACACCGAACCGTTCTTCGATCCGCAAACCCACACCGACCGTGGCATCCCGTTCGAAGTGGTGCTTAACGGCATTGCCAGCGCGTTGAAAGATGGTGAGCAGCAACTGGGCATCACCAGCGGTTTGATCCTCAGCTTCCTGCGCCACTTGAGCGAAGACGAAGCCCAGAAAACCCTCGACCAGGCGCTGCCGTTCCGTGATGCGTTTGTCGCCGTCGGCCTGGACAGCTCCGAGATGGGCCACCCTCCGAGCAAGTTCCAGCGCGTGTTCGATCGCGCCCGTCACGAAGGTTTCCTGACAGTTGCTCATGCCGGTGAAGAAGGCCCGCCGGAGTACATCTGGGAAGCCCTCGACCTGCTGAAAATCCAGCGTATCGACCATGGCGTGCGTGCCATCGAAGACGAACGCCTGATGCAGCGGATCATCGACGAGCAGATCCCGTTGACCGTTTGCCCACTGTCCAACACCAAGCTTTGCGTGTTCGATCACATGTCCCGGCACAACATCCTCGACATGCTTGAGCGTGGAGTGAAGGTCACGGTGAACTCGGATGACCCGGCGTACTTCGGCGGTTATGTCACCGAGAACTTCCATGCGCTATATACCCATTTGGGCATGACCCAGGATCAGGCCAAGCGCCTGGCGCAGAACAGCCTGGATGCCAGACTGGTCAAGCCGTAAGCCTTACCAAAGAACCAATGTGGGAGCAGCCGGGCAGCGTTCCGTTTGCTCGCGATAGCGGACTGACATTCAACATCGATGTTGACTGTGAAGCCCTCATCGCGAGCAAGCTCGCTCCCACAGGGTCGGTGTTTAACCGACGGTCACTGCCTCGCTCAACTCCTCCAGCGTCTTGCCCTGCGTCTCCATCCCGAACAGCCAGACAACACCCGCGGCAATCGCGAAACACATCGCCCCCAGGGCGAACACCCCGCCCTGCCCCGTTATCGGGAACACCAGCCCGGTGACCAATGGCCCGATCAACGAGCCGATCCGGCCAATCGCCGAGGCAAACCCGGAACCGGTGGCGCGCGCCGAAGTGGGATAGAGCTCCGGCGTGTAGGTGTAGAGCACCGCCCACATACCGAACAGAAAGAACTGCATCAACAGGCCCGAGCTGATCAACAGGCTGACATTGCCGCCAAATACCGCGCTCTGCCCATACAAAAATGCCATCGCCCCACCACCGAGCAAGGTGATGATGCACACCGGCTTGCGTCCCCAGCGCTCCACCAGCCAGGCAGCCATAAGAAAGCCGGGAATCCCGCCGAGGGAAATCAGCACCGTGTAATACACCGACTGGGTTACGGCAAACCCCGACTGTTGCAGCAATGCGCTGAGCCAAGAGGTCAGGCCATAGAAGCCAAGCAAGGCAAAAAACCAGACACTCCAGATCATCATCGTGCGTTGGCGGTACAACGGTGACCAGATTTCACTCAAGGCCGAAAAGAAGTGGCCCGGGCGACTCTCGATCCTCGGCAAACGAACCGGCTCCGGCAAGTCGGCGCGCCCCAACGAGCCGCGCACCTTGTCTTCAATGCGCTGCAAAACCTTGTCTGCCGCCACGTGGTGTCCGGCCTGTTCCAGCCAGCGCGGTGACTCGGGAATGAAGAAGCGGATCGCCAGGACAAATACTGCCGGCACCGCCAGCACCAGGAAGATGTCGCGCCAGCCAATCACAGGTAACAGGAAGTAAGACAGCACGCCCGCCGCCACAAATCCCAATGGCCAGAAGCCGTCCATCAACGCGATATATCGCCCACGTCGTTTGGCTGGGATCAGTTCGGACAACATCGATTGGGCAATCGGAAACTCCATGCCCATGCCGATCCCCAGAAGAATTCGAAACAGCGTCAGCATCTCGACGGATTGCGCCGTAGAACAGAGATAACTGGCGATGCCCCACAACACGATGCTCCACTGGAACACCGGCTTGCGCCCGAAGCGGTCGGCGAGCATCCCGGACAATGATGCACCGAGCACCATGCCAAAGAAGCTCGAGCTGGCGAGCAACCCGGCCTGCGCCGTGCTCAGAGCGAACTCGGCTTTGATCGAGCCCAGGAGGAAGGTCATCATTGCCAGGTCCATGGAGTCGAAGAGAAACGCCAGGGCAATGATGATGAAAATGATCCGGTGATAACCGCTGATGGGTAGTCGTTCCAGCCGTTCTGCCGCGCTATAGCCTTGCGTTTCCATACCGTATGCCCCAATTCGAGAATCCCCGAATCGAGTGTGCGGGATCGCCTGGGGTAGCTATTGCTGGATACGACCTGGCCACAGCTCTGAGCGACGTCTGAAACCTCTCGCCACAGACGCCGCAAGCGTTGCTAAAGGGCCATTTCCAGTTCGACTTCTTTGGCAAACAGATCGATTTCACGCTGGCCGGCCGCTGTGATCTGCAGAACACGCGTGTCGCTGGGCAGATTCAACCAGCCGGACTGCATGAACAACTGCAATACCGCCGCCCCCAGCGTGCCGCCCAGGTGCGGTCGGTGCTCGCTCCAGTCAGGGCAGGCGCAGGCTACGCGGGAAGTGCTGTGGGCCAGCGCCTGAATGAACACGCCGTGGGTCGCCAGCTGGTTGGCGCCTTTGTGGGTCACGATGACGCGCTTGTCCAACTGTTCGATCCAGCCGGCATCGAGCAGCCGCTGATACAGATCAGCCGCCAGGCTTCCCCCCAAATGGTCTTCACAGAGCCTGGCCCGCAGCAATGACGAAGGCGCCGTATGCACTTTCGTCGATGGGCCGGTGCGTTTGAGCAACTCTGGAACCTTGCCTGGCAAACTGGCCAGCGTGGCGCTGGCCAGCGCTTCAACCGCCGCACCGATTTCGGGAGCCGCAAGCCGGAAAAACCGCTTGCGCCCACGCGCCTCGACTTTCAATAGTCCACCGCTGGACAACCGCCCCAGGTGCGCATTGGCCGAAGACGGCGACAAGCCAGCCAGCAATGCCAACTCCTCGGATTGCCGCGCAGTACCGTCCATCAAGGCCCACATCATCGCGCTACGCTTCGGGTCCGCCAGCAACGTGGCTATCTGGCTGATGCAAGGTGCATGTTCCATGTATTCACTCCCTGTTGAATCATTTGTCTACTGCTCTGGGACATCTTGACCAGTAATGTGCTGCCGGCCAAGGCGTGAAAACCGCCAAACGCCGGGCGGTGTAACCAACGGATACGACAAGCCTCTTCGAAAATCCCGACTGTGCTCAACGACGATCAGCGCAGCGGCCAACCGCTTTGAACGAGGTTTCGCAACTTCGCTGACAACGGTGCGACACCAGGCAGGCGTTAGTATAAGCGCGATGATCTTCGGTTCCTGCCCGCAGGAAGCATTTTGAGGTGATAGTTCCTGCCAGAATTTTCCCTATTTGCGTGCGACTACTCGCCTGCAACAAACATTGTGGGTAATTGTCCCGACAATTTGGCACTTCGCGACTTGAGCAGTTCACGCAGCAGGTTCACCGGCTTACTCAATTGAGCGCGATGGGCGCACAGCAAATTCAGCGGTGCACGCTCGCAGAGCCGCTCCGGCACAATCAACGCGGCCAATCTGCGCCGTGCCCATGAACGACTGGAAAGCGGCCAGTCCAAGGGCAAGATTGTCCTCGAAGGCTTCCAGGATTTCAGATGACAGTGTGTTCCTTTTGGTGTTTCAAAAACGGACTACACCGTCAGTCTGAGGAGTTGATCCACGTCACAACTGCGATCAAATTCGGGTCTACAATCGAGCTTCCCGCAGCGCAATTTTTTACGTGAGGAAGTCAGCAATGAAGATCCTGATAAAAGAATTGGCAAAGTCCCAGTGGCAGGTCCGCCTGGACAATCACGCGGTGAACTTCCGCAGTGAAGCCGAAGCCCGTGCTTTTACCTCGACCCTCGAGGCCCGATTGCAAGCTCCTCATTACCTCCCCGAACGCCAGCAACGAGCAGCCGGCTGACTCAAGTCACGGCTTGCGCTGTCCGGGCAATTTGCAGCCGACGGGTGAGCATCGCGACGCTCACCACCAAAATTCCGCACAGGCTGATGACCATTGCCATTGGCATCGCTGTGCCGTCGTGCAGCACGCCCACCAACGCTGCCGCCCCTGCGGCGACACTGAACTGCAAGCAACCAAGCATTGCCGAGGCACTGCCTGCGCGAGCGCCCTGACCGCTCATGGCGCACGCCGATGCATTGGGAATGATGCAGCCCAAGCTTGCGATGCAGATAAACAGTGGGATCAACAACGGCCATAAATGCTCGGTATGCAGTGAACTGACCGCCAGCAATGTCAGGCCCGCCGCCAGATAAATCCATACGGTGCGCGCCAGCAAAAAGGCCGGGCCGCGTTTGGAAAGCAGTCGTGCGTTGAGCTGAGCCAGCAGAATGAAGCCCGCCGCATTGGTGCCGAACAGCCAGCCGAAGTGCTCGGCCGGGACACCGTACAGTTTGATGAACACGAAAGGCGAACCGGCGATGTAGGCAAACATCCCGGCAATGGCGATGCCGCCGGTCAAGGCATGGCCGAGGAAAATCCTGTCAGAGAGCAGTCGACCGTACTGGCGCAGAGCACCCGACAGCGGCTGACGCGGCTGGTTGGTCGGCAAGCTTTCCGGCAGGCCCACTGCAACCGCCAGGGCCGACACTGCACTGAACACCGTCAAGGCGATAAAGATCGACTGCCAGCCATGCAGGTTGACCAGCAGACCGCCGAGCATTGGCGCAAGAATCGGTGCCAGGCCCATCACCAGCATCAGTTGGGAAAAAACTTTCGCCGAACCCACCGCGTCACACTTGTCGCTGACCACCGCACGGGAAATCACCATCCCGGCGCAGCCGCCCAACGCCTGAACGAAACGTGCAGCGATCAACCACTCAAGGCTCGGTGCAAACGCGCACACCAGCGATGCCAGGGTGAACAGGCCGACGCCCACCAGCAACGGAATGCGCCTGCCGAAGCGATCGGCCACCGGGCCATAAGCCAACTGACCAATCGATAGCCCGAGGAAATAGGCTGCCAAGGTCAGTTGGACGTGTTTTTCATCAGTGCCAAAAGCCACCGCCATCGCCGGGAAAGCTGGCAGATAGAAATCGATGGCCAGCGGCCCGAAAGCGCTCAGGGCGCCAAGAATCAGAAGGGTGCGGAGGTTCATCAGGCGTCCAGTTATGCGTCAGTCGGCAGCCCGACAGTCTAGCCGTGCCTGGACACCTTGAACATTCCGATAGGTCGCTAACTATTAAAAAGGTTCAGGCCAGCTTTACGTCATAACCTTCTTCGCTGATCAAGCTGATCACCTGCTCTGCCGACAATGCGCTCTCGACGCCGACTTCCTTCGCCGCGAGGTCGACCCGAACACTGGCCGCCGGATCCTTGGCTTGCAGCGCCTGGGTAATGGCCCGAACACAGTGACCGCACGACATTCCCTGAACGTTGAATACTTGCATGAGGCAACTCCTTTTATGAGGTTGGAACCAGTCTTGACCTTGCCACGGTGGCAAGGTCAAGTTCTGAAGTGATCTGCCGGGCTGGCAATCATCGTCGCGCTCGGCCAAGCTGCGCCATCAATGACTCAAAAGCAGGAGATGCAGCCATGCGCTGGTCAGCTTTCAGCCTATTCGGCATGCTCAGTCTTTTCGCCGCCGCGCCCTCGGCCAGCGCCGAAGACTACGGTGTGCTGATCATTTCTCGCGAGCGCCTGGAAGTCGCGACCTCGTGCGAGATTGGCGTGTACGTCCAGGATCAGTTGTCGGCGCGACTGTTCCAGGAGCAGAGCACCTCATTCAACTTGCCGCCGGGTAATTACTCCTTGCGGCTCAAACTGCTGCCCGGCCAGGCCCCCGGTTGCAACGCCGGGATGCTGGCCCCCGGCTCGCAGAACATCACGCTCAGGGCGGGTGATTTGTTGAAATTCCGTATCGCCATGAATCAGCAAGGGATGTACCTCAAACCCGCCGCGCTGGGGTATTGATCCACCTCTAAAAGATCGCAGCCTGCGATCTTTTAGAAGAGACTTGACCTTACCCGCATGGCAAGGTTGATCCTGTAGGTCATTTCTACAGGGAGTAAGACCGATGTCCGATTCCACCACCTTCGATCTGCCGATATCCGGTATGACCTGCGCCAGCTGCGCTGGCCGGGTCGAGCGTGCGTTGAGTAAAGTGGTTGGCGCAAGCAGCGTCAGCGTCAACCTGGCCACCGAGCAAGCTCGCGTCCAGGCCCCTCGCGACAGCTTGCCGGCGCTGATGGAAGCGGTGCAGCAAGCCGGTTACAGCGTGCCGGCACACAGCCTCGAATTGAGCATCGGCGGCATGACCTGCGCCTCGTGTGTCGGTCGGGTCGAACGTGCCTTGAATAAAATCGCCGGGGTGAAAAGTGTCAGCGTCAACCTGGCCAACGAACGCGCGCACCTCGAACTGCTCGGCCAGATCGACCCTCAAGTATTGATCGGCGCTGTCAGCAAGGCTGGTTATACCGCCAGCGTTTGGCAAGCCGAACAATCCACTGACGACGCTCAGCAACAACGTCTGCGCCACGAACGCTGGAGCTTGCTGATGGCAATCGTTCTGGCCTTGCCGCTGGTGCTGCCGATGCTGGTACAGCCGTTCGGCCTGCACTGGATGCTCCCGGCCTGGGCACAGTTTGCGTTGGCGACCCCGGTGCAATTCATCTTCGGTGCACGCTTTTATGTCGCCGCGTGGAAGGCCGTTAGAGCGGGCGCTGGCAACATGGACCTGCTGGTAGCCCTCGGCACCAGCGCCGGTTATGGCTTGAGCATTTACCTGTGGGCCACCGCCAGTGCCGGCAGCATGCCGCATCTTTATTTCGAAGCTTCGGCGGTAGTGATCGCGCTGGTGTTGCTGGGCAAATACCTGGAGAGCCGCGCCAAACGCCAGACTGCCAGCGCCATTCGCGCCCTTGAAGCCTTGCGTCCTGAACGGGCGATTCAGGTACTCGACGGCCGCGAACAGGACGTCGCCATCAGCGCGTTGCGCCTCGGCGATCTGGTGCTGGTCAAACCCGGCGAACGCTTCCCGGTGGACGGTGAAGTGATCGAAGGCCAAAGCCACGCCGACGAAGCGCTGATCAGCGGCGAAAGCCTGCCGGTGCCAAAACAACCCGGCGACAAAGTGACTGGCGGTGCGATCAATGGCGAAGGCCGTCTGCTGGTTCGGACTCAGGCCCTTGGCGCGGAAACCGTATTGGCGCGAATCATCCGTCTGGTGGAAGACGCCCAGGCCGGCAAGGCACCGATTCAAAAGCTGGTGGATAAAGTCAGTCAGGTATTTGTGCCGGTGGTGTTGCTGTTGGCGCTGGCAACCTTGATCGGCTGGTGGCTGTACGGCGCACCGCTGGAAACGGCGGTGATCAACGCGGTCGCGGTGCTGGTGATCGCCTGCCCTTGCGCCCTCGGCCTGGCCACACCGACCGCGATCATGGCCGGCACTGGCGTGGCCGCACGCCACGGAATTCTGATCAAGGACGCGCAAGCGCTGGAACGTGCCCATGAAGTCAGTGTGGTGGTGTTCGACAAGACCGGCACACTGACGTCCGGCACGCCACGCATCGCTCACTTGCGCGCCGTCGACGGCAACGAAGCAACCCTGCTGCAACAGGCCGGCGCCCTGCAACGCGGCAGCGAACATCCGTTGGCCAAGGCCGTGCTGGACGCCTGTGCCGAGCGTGACTTGTCGGTGGCCGATGTCAGCGCCAGCCAATCACTGACCGGTCGTGGCATTGCCGGCACGCTGGGGGGGCGCCGGTTGGCGCTGGGCAATCGCCGTCTGCTGGAAGAAAGCGGCTTGAACGCCGGCCCCTTGGCCGATTCCGCCAACGCCTGGGAAGCCGAGGGTCGGACCTTGTCGTGGCTGATCGAACAAAGCCCCGCAGCGCAGGTGCTCGGCCTGTTCGCCTTTGGCGACACCCTCAAGCCCGGCGCGCTGCAAGCCATCGAAGCACTCAACGAGCAACACATCGGTAGCCACCTGTTGACGGGTGACAACCGTGGTAGCGCCCGAGTGGTCGCAGAAGCACTGGGGATCAGCAACGTTCATGCCGAAGTACTGCCGGCCGAAAAAGCTTCGACCGTCACTGAACTGAAGAAAACCGGCGTGGTGGCGATGGTCGGCGACGGCATCAACGACGCCCCGGCGCTGGCGGCGGCGGACATCGGCATCGCCATGGGCGGCGGCACCGACGTTGCGATGCACGCCGCAGGGATCACCTTGATGCGCGGCGACCCTCGCTTGGTGCCAGCGGCGCTGGAGATCAGCCGCAAAACCTACGCGAAGATCCGCCAGAACCTGTTCTGGGCCTTCGTTTACAACCTGATCGGGATTCCGCTGGCGGCGTTCGGCTTGCTCAACCCGGTTCTGGCCGGTGCAGCAATGGCCTTGTCCAGCGTCAGCGTCGTGAGCAATGCTTTACTGCTCAAAACCTGGAAGCCGAAAGACCTGGAGAACGTTGAATGAACATCGGCCAAGCAGCCAGACACAGTGGCCTGAGCGCCAAGATGATTCGCTATTACGAGTCGATCGGCCTGCTCAAGGCCGCGCATCGTACCGACAGCGGCTACCGCATCTATGGCGACGACGACCTGCACAGCCTGGCGTTCATCAAGCGTTCGCGCGACCTCGGGTTTTCTCTGGAAGAAGTCGGCAAACTGCTGACGCTGTGGCAGGACCGCCAACGGGCCAGCGCCGACGTCAAGGCACTGGCCCGTCAGCACATCGATGAGCTGAACCAGAAAATCCGCGAGCTCGGCCAGTTACGCGACACTTTGCAGGATCTGGTGGAACATTGTCAGGGCGATCACCGCCCGGACTGCCCAATTCTCAAGGAGCTGGCGTCGGGCTGCTGCGCCGAGCCATCGACTGCCTGATCTGATGTCCACAAAAAATCCGGCCGAAGCCGGATTTTTCATTCAACCGATCACTGCATCCACGGTGGAGGCGGCTCTTCGGTTTTACTCGGAGGTGCATCGTCTGCGGCGCGAACCGCTTGCCGACGTTCCTCGTCAAGGCGTGCGGCCTCGATCTCACGCATGATGCCGCCAACGTCCGCCAGCTCTTCCGGCTCGTCGAACTCACCGGTCAAGGCGCTGGCCGGGTGCAGAGTGCCGGCTTCATACAGGGCCCACATTTCCTTGGCGTACTTGGTCCGCTTCAACTCCGGGGCAAAGCGCCCGAAGTACGAGGCCATGTTGCCCACATCGCGCTCCAGCATGCTGAACGCGTGGTTGTTGCCCGCAGCGTCCACCGCCTGGGGCAGGTCGATGATCACCGGGCCATCCGGGGTCAGCAATACGTTGAACTCGGACAGGTCACCGTGCACCAGACCGGTACACAGCATCAGCACGATCTGCGAAATCAGGAAGGCGTGGTATTCGCGCGCCTGATCCGCTTCCAGCACCACGTCATTGAGACGCGGCGCGGCATCACCGTACTCGTCCGCCACCAGTTCCATCAGCAGCACGCCTTCCAGGAAGTCGAACGGCTTGGGCACTCGCACCCCGGCACTGGCCAGACGAAACAACGCCGCGACTTCGGCGTTCTGCCAGGCGTCTTCGGTTTCTTTACGACCGAACTTGGATCCCTTGGCCATGGCGCGAGCCTGACGGCTGTTACGCACCTTGCGACCTTCCTGATACTCGGCCGCCTGACGAAAACTTCGTTTATTCGCCTCCTTGTAAACCTTGGCGCAACGTAACTCGTTGCCGCAGCGCACCACATAAACAGCTGCTTCTTTACCACTCATGAGTGGGCGCAGCACCTCGTCAACCAGACCGTCCTCGATCAGCGGTTCAATGCGTTTTGGAGTCTTCATCAGCTTTTATTGTGGGTCCTTTATTACCAAACACGCGAATGTCACTCGTTATACGGCAATCCTCTCCCGGCGGGGAGGGGTTGCCGACCTATGAACGTTGCAGATGCACTCAATGTGCCAGATTAATCAGGCAAACCCTCTCGGCCGACGAAGATCATAGCTGAGAGTCAGCCGCACGTTAGTGATTGGTTCAGAAGGCATTTGCGACAGAGTCTGAAATCAGCCAGCCCACTCTTTGTAGGATTTTTTTCAATAGCCCTCAATTTCCGCTGCCGGCGGCCGAAGTCATCAAAGAGAACGGGATTTGTCCGACAATCCGCGAGTCGTCAGCACTACGTGGGCTTATAAGAAAAAATCTGGAGCGCGGATGAACATCAAACAAAAACTGACGTGGGCGTTTGCAATCATCGCCTGCTTGCCGGTTGTGCTGGTCGCCACCCTGGTGGTCATGAACCTGCGCAGCGAAGCCAAAGATAACTTTGTCGACGGTAGCGGTCGAGAGATCCGCCAGGTCAGCAACGCCATGCAACTGTTCTTCGACGGCATCAGCCAGAACGTTAACTACCTGGCCTCTCAGCCGCTGATCAAAAACACCGACGCCAGCCTCAAGACCTACATGAGCGCCAACGCAACGGAGATCCCGCAAGGCGAGATGGACAAGCAGGTGTTCACCTTGCTGCAAGACCTGGGCGCCAGTCACCCGTCTTACGCGTATGCCATCATCGGCACCAGTGCCGGTGGTTACGTGTCGTGGCCCGATGATCCGAAGCTGGCCAATTACGACCCACGCCAGCGTCCCTGGTACAAAGCGGCCCAAGCCAAACCGGGCAAGCCATTTCGCACAGATGCCTATTACTGGGCTCAGGATGATGCGACTTACGTCAGCACCGTGCGCACCCTCGACAACAAGCTCGGCACCAACGGCGGCGTGGTCAGCATCGACGTAACGCTCAAGCAGCTCACCGAGATCGTCAAGCAGATCAAGCTGGGTGAAACCGGCTACCTGATGTTGATGGAAAACAACGGCACCGTGCTGGTCGATCCGAAACAGCCGGAGCATAACTTCAAACCTTTGAGCAGCCTGGGCGACGGTTACGCGCAACTGGCCAAGGCTGGCAAAGGTCTGGTGGAAATCGAGTTGAACGGCGAGCGCTACATGGCCAACGTCTGGCCGTCGGAGCAACTGGGCTGGACGTTCGTCGGCCTGATCAAGCAAACCGACGTGATGAGCTCCGCCACTGCACTGACCTGGTTGATCGCAATCATCGCCGCCGTACTGGCCGTGCTCTTCGCCGTGATCGGCGCCAGTTTCGCCAGCCTCATCGTGCGGCCGATCCGCAGCGTCGCCAGCGGTCTGGAAGGCATCGCTCAGGGCGAAGGTGACCTGACCCAGAACCTGCAGATCCGTGGCAGCGACGAAACCGCGCAACTGGCCAACTGGTTCAACCAGTTCCTCGCCGCGATTCGCAGCCTGATTCAGCACATCGGCGGCGCCGCGACCAAGATCCTCGCCAACTCGCAAAGCGCCACCCAGGTCTCCAGCGACATGGCCGAAGCCGCCGGGCGTCAGCGTGAAGCGGTGGACATGGTGTCCACGGCGTTCCACGAAATGGTCGCCACCGCCAACGAAGTCGCGCGCTCATGCAGCCAGGCCGCCGAGTCGGCCGACAGCGGTCAGCGTCAGGCCCGCGAAGGTCAGCAACAGATCGATGCCGCAGTGAGCAGCGTCGACAAGTTGAGCCAGGAAATCGAACAATCGGCGCAGTCGATGCAGCAGCTGGAGCGCGACAGCAATGATATTCAGTCGATCCTTGGCACCATTCGCTCCATCGCCGAGCAAACCAACCTGCTGGCGCTGAACGCCGCGATCGAAGCGGCTCGCGCCGGCGAGCAAGGCCGCGGCTTTGCGGTGGTGGCCGATGAGGTTCGCGCACTGGCTAAACGCACTGCCGACTCCACCGCAGAAATCGACGGGCTGCTCGGCAACCTGGCCAAACGCACCAGTCAGGTCACCCAGCAAATGCACGCCAGCCTTGAGGTGTCGCAACAGTCGGTGAACCGGATCGGTGAAGCACGCAACAGTTTTGGGCAGATTCGTGAATCGGTGGACGTGATCCGCGACATGAACACCCAGATCGCCACGGCCGCTGAAGAACAGCATCAGGTCGCCGAAGACATCAACCGCCACATCAGCCAGATCCATGGCGATGCGCAGTTGGTGGCCGAACTGGCCAACTCGGCACGGCTCGACTCCCAGAGTCTGGCTGGGTTGTCGAATGAGCTGGATGGGTTGGTGCGGCGGTTTAGAACCTGATCATAGAACCAGGGTGGCCGCTTCGCGGCCAATCGCGAGCAAGCTCGCTCCCACAAGGACACTGCAAAACCTGTGGGAGCGAGCTTGCTCCGGGCGGCGATCCGACGATGGGGCCATCACTGCCTGAAAAGCTCGCCTGGGGTAAACCCGAACAGGCTTTTGAACGCCGCAATAAACGCCGACGTCGAGTCATACCCGCTGGACAGCGCCGCCGTGGTCACGCTGTCGCCGTCCTCCAGCAGGCTCAATGACGACAGCAGTCGCATACGCTGGCGCCAGCTGCGAAAGCTCAATCCGGTTTCACGCTGGAACAAGCGCATCAAGGTTTTCTCCGACGTGCCCAATCGCTCGGCCCATTCATGCAACGTCACGCTTTTCTCCGGGCTCTCGATCAGCTCGTTGCACAGCCCAAGCAAACGCGGGTGACGTGGCAACGGCAGAGAAAACCCGACTTCCGGCAGGCTCGCCAACTGATCCAGCAGCACCTCGACCAAGCGCGCTTCGCGGCTGTCGCCCTCTGGATAATCCACCGGCAGTTGGCAGAAGCTCTTGATCAGTTCACGCGCCAAGGGCGTAACTTCCAGCACCCGACAACGCTCATCCGCCCAGGCGCACTCCTCGCGCCGCACATAGAGGCTGCGCATTTCCGCGCGCATCGAGGTCACCACCTGGTGCTCCAGATCGGCCGGAATCCAGATGCCCCACTGTGGCGGCGCAAAGAAACTGCCCTCGGCTGTATGCACACCGAGGACTCCGCTGATGGCGTAGGAAAACTGCACCCAATCATGACGATGAGGTGGCGTCCACGATCCGGCGCTGAGGCTTTCCGCGCGGGCATACAGCGGACGCGGCAACGCCGTCAGGGTCGGGATGGTCCGTTCAAGGGAACGTTGTCCGTTAGCCGGCATTGATTGGCCTTATGTCGCAAGACGGGCGGAAGTCATGACCTTAGGCTAGGTCATCCATTCTTACAATGTCTTCGGTGCCCGCTATGCATGCCTTCAAACACCTCAAACGCGTGGTCACCGACTGGTTCCTGTGTGGGATGCTGATCGCCACGCTGCTGTCTTACGTCTTCCCACGCTTCGGTGCCACGGGCGGCGCGATGCACGCCGAGTGGGTGATCAACATCGGCGTGTTCCTGGTGTTCTTCCTGCACGGGGTCAACCTGTCGAGCGAGCAGATCCGTCACGGTTTGAAAAACTGGCGCCTGCACGTCATGGTCCAGATTTTCACCTTCCTGGTGTTCCCGCTGATCTGGCTGATGAGCGACAAGTTACTGGGCCCACATATTCCGTCACTACTGATGCTCGGGTTCCTCTACCTGTGCGCCCTGCCCTCGACTATTTCCTCTTCCGTGGCCTTGACCGGCAGCGCAGGCGGCAACGTACCGGCGGCGATTCTCAACGCCAGCCTGTCCAGCGTGCTGGGGATTTTCCTCACGCCGTTGCTGGTGAGTTTCGTGGTGGGCAGCGGTGCTGGCGGCATCGACCTGGGCTCAACCCTGCTCGATCTCTGCGCCATGTTATTGCTGCCGCTGCTGCTGGGTCAGTTACTGCGGCCGCTGTTTGGCAGGTTTTTCAGTCGCCACAAGCGCTACACCAACGTCGTCGACAAGCTGGTCATCCTGCTGCTGGTCTACGCCGCGTTCTGCAACTCGATGGTCTCCGGGATGTGGCAGCAACAGGGCAACACCGTCATCATCAGCGCACTGGTGGGCAGTGCCGTGCTGCTGGCGACCATTCTGTGGATGACCACCCGCACCGCCCGCGCCCTGAAGTTCAGCCCGGCCGATGAGATCGCCGCGGTGTTCTGCGCCAGCAAGAAGTCCCTGGCGGCCGGTGCGCCAATGGCCGCGTTGATCTTCGGTGCCAACCCGGGCCTGGGTCTGATCCTGTTGCCGATCATGATCTATCACCCGTTGCAGTTGATCGTCTGCTCGGTGATGGCCGAGGGTTACGCCAACCGCAATCGGCTACTCGCCGAGCAGCAACGCGGCGCTGCCCTCAGCGTTCAATAATGGCCGTCACCCCCTGACCGCCGGCGGCGCAGATCGAGATCAATCCGCGACCCTTCCCGGCGGCATCCAGCAGCTTGGCGAGGTTGGCGACGATTCGCCCGCCGGTCGCGGCAAACGGATGCCCGGCCGCCAGTGAACTGCCTTTGACGTTGAGTCGACTACGGTCGATCGATCCCAGCGGCGCGTCCAGGCCAAGCCGGGTTTTGCAGTAGTCCGGGTCTTCCCAGGCCTTCAAGGTGCAGAGCACTTGCGCGGCGAAGGCTTCGTGGATTTCGTAGTAGTCGAAGTCCTGCAACGTCAGGCCGTTACGCGCCAGCAACCGCGGCACCGCGTAGACCGGCGCCATCAGCAGCCCTTCGGCACCGTTGACGAAATCCACCGCCGCCGCTTCGCCGTCGCGCAAGTAAGCGAGGATCGGTAAACCACGTTCTTTCGCCCACTCCTCGCTGCCCAGCAACACCAGCGACGCGCCATCGGTCAGCGGTGTCGAGTTGCCGGCGGTGAGCGTGCCTTTGTCACTCTTTTCGAATGCCGGTTTCAACGACGCGAGTTTTTCCAGCGTCAGGTCCGGGCGCAGGTTGTTGTCACGGGTCAGCCCGAGGAACGGCGTCATCAGATCGTTCTGCCAGCCTTCGGCGTAGGCCGCGGCCATTTTCTGGTGGCTTTCCAGCGCCAGCTGATCCTGCTCGGCGCGGGGGATGTTCCAGGTCTGCGCCATCAACTCGCAATGCTGCCCCATGGACAACCCGGTACGCGGCTCGCCGTTACGCGGAAACTCGGGGATCAAATGCCGGGGACGCAATTGCAGAAAGGTTTTCAGCTTGTCGCCGGTGCTCTTGGCGCGGTTGGCTTGCAGCAGAATCTTGCGCAGGCCTTCGCTGACACTGATCGGCGCATCCGAGGTGGTGTCGACACCACCGGCAATGCCGCAGTCGATCTGCCCCAGGGCAATCTTGTTCGCCACCAACAACGCCGCCTCCAGACCGGTGCCGCAGGCCTGCTGAATGTCGTAGGCCGGGGTGCTCGGCGACAGCCGCGAGCCGAGCACGCATTCGCGGGTCAAGTTGAGGTCCCGGGAAAGCTTGAGCACCGCCCCCGCCACCACTTCCCCCATGCGCAGGCCATGCAGGTTGTAGCGTTCGATCAAGCCTTCGAGCGCCGCCGTCAACATCGCCTGGTTGCTGGCAGTGGCATACGGCCCGTTGGAGCGCGCGAAAGGAATGCGATTGCCGCCGATGATCGCAACGCGACGCAGCTGAGTCATGAAAAGCTCCCTATCAATATCTGAATGTGAAAACAGGCCCCTGTGGGAGCGGGCTTGCTCGCGATTGCGGTGTATCAGCCGGTAAATACTTTGAATGTGCAGACCTCTTCGCGAGCAAGCTCGCTCCCACAGGTACTGCATTCTCATGCCAGTTCCGCATTCGCCTAAATACCCTGCCTGCCAACAAAAAGTCCTGAAGCAAACTAATCTGCTGTGATCAAGCGTAGGCCTTATCTCGCGGATCGAACGCCTGATGACGATTCATGGTCCACACCTTTAATCCCAGCCGCTGGAGCATGTTCCATGTCTGACCGCTATATCGACTTCGCCAACTCGTCCCTCGGCCACCGCGTGGTCGGTGCCCTTGGCCTGCCGTCGCCGGTCCGTCTGGAGCGCTGGGAGGCCGGTCGCCTGCGGCCCGTCAATGGCGCGCTGCTGATCGGTGGCGGCCCGTTGGCGCAGAATGTCAGCGCGTTCGCCAACAAACTCACCGAGCAAATTTACAGCTACGGGCCCGAACCGTTGGTGGCCCAGGCGTGGATTCCCGGCCATGGACCCAAGCTCAAAGCGGTGGTGTTCGATGCCAGCGATCTGGTCCAGACCGAGCAGCTCAAGCAGCTGCGTGAGTTCTTTCAGCCGTTGATGAAAAACCTCGACCACTGCGCCCATCTGGTGATTTTCGGGCGTGCACCGCAGACCCTGAGCGACCCATTCGCCGCCAGTGCCCAACGCGCACTCGAAGGCTTCAGCCGCTCGCTGGCCAAGGAACTGCGCAGCGGCGGCACCTTGCAGTTGCTGTATGTCGGGGCCGGAGCCGAAGGACAGCTAGAAGGTGCACTGCGGTTTTTCCTCTCACCAAAAAGTGCTTATGTCTCGGGGCAGGTCGTGCGGCTGAATGCTTGCGACACTCAAGTCCATGACTGGACCCGCCCGTTGGCCGGACGCACGGCGCTGGTCACTGGCGCGGCTCGCGGCATCGGCGCATCGATCGCCGAAACCCTGGTACGCGATGGTGCGCAGGTGGTGCTGCTGGATGTGCCACCGGCCAAGACCGATCTCGATGCCCTCGCCGCCCGCCTCGGCGGCCATAGCATCACCCTCGATATCTGCGCCGAAGACGCAACTGAACAGTTGGTCCAGCAGTTGCCGAACGGCATCGACATTGTGGTCCACAACGCCGGCATCACCCGCGACAAAACCCTGGCCAACATGACGCCGGAATTCTGGGATGCGGTGCTCGCGGTAAACCTGAATGCACCGCAAGTGCTGACCAAGGCGCTGCTCGACAGTGGCACCCTGCACGATAACGCTCGGGTGATTCTGCTGGCCTCGATCAGCGGCATCGCCGGCAATCGCGGGCAAACCAATTACGCTGCGAGCAAGGCCGGATTGATTGGCCTGGCGCAAGCCTGGGCGCCGCTGTTGAGTGAGCGCGGGATCAGCATCAATGCGGTGGCGCCGGGTTTTATCGAAACCCAAATGACCGCACGCATTCCGTTTACCTTGCGTGAGGCCGGGCGACGCATGAGCTCACTGGGACAAGGCGGATTGCCGCAAGACGTCGCCGAAGCCGTGGCCTGGCTCGCCCAACCCGGCAGCGGTGCGGTCAGCGGGCAAGCGCTGCGGGTGTGTGGGCAAAGCGTATTGGGAGCTTGAAAATGGCGACGGATTGGCATTCACAGAGCAGTACACCGTACTTGTCCGAGTTGTATTGGCGGGCCGCGACGCGGCGCAAGATCACCGGCACCCGCCTGCCTGAGGATGGCTTTCGTTGCTGGGTCAATGTCGACCCCAAGCGCTTGGCGGCCTATCGCAAGGTGTGCGGATATACCGATGACGGTTTGCTGCCACCGACGTATCCCCATGTGCTGGCGTTCGCCTTGCAGATGCAATTGCTCACCGCCAAGGCGTTTCCGTTTCCGCTGCTGGGGCTGGTTCACCTGGCCAATCGCATCCGCATTCTGCGACCCTTGGGCGGCGTCGGCCGGGTGCAGGTGAGCGTGCGGGTGCAGAACCTGCAACCCCACGCCAAGGGCGCCACGTTTGAGTTGATCACGCGCATTGACGACGCACTCGGGCCGCTCTGGGAAGCCGAAAGCCAGATGCTCTGCAAAGGCGTGAAGCTTGCCGGGGAGGCCATTGAGCCGTCGTCGGATTCGGTGCTGGCCATGAACGAGGTCACCCGCTGGTGGGCACCGAGCGAGATTGGCCGACGCTACGCCAGGGTTTCCGGTGACTACAACCCGATTCACCTCAGCGCTGTCAGCGCCAGACTGTTCGGTTTTCCCCGGGCCATCGCCCATGGTTTGTGGATCAAGGCGCGCGCCCTTTCGGCACTGAGCGGGCATCTGCCGACCTCGAACATCGAGATTGCCGTGCAGTTCAAGAAGCCGGTGCGCTTGCCCAGCGAAGTGATCTTGCTGGCCAGCGCTGCCGGCTCAAGCGGTGATTTCAAGGTGGTCAGCGCCGGGGATCTGGAACACATGCTCGGCACCTGGCGACCACTTGCCTGAGGCGCCTCAGTCGCGCCGAATCAGCCACGCCTGATAAAAAACACACCCGCCATAATCAACACCAGCCCGGCAATCTTGCCGGCGCTGACGGGTGCTTCGCGAAACCCGGCCCAACCGAAATGATCCAGGGCCATCGCCATACCCAGTTGCCCCGCCAGTACCAGCGCCATGAACAGCATGGCGCCAATGCGCGGCCCCGCGAAGGCTGCCGTGGTGATGAAAAATGCGCCGAGCAGACCACCGCTCCAGTGCCACCAGGTCAAGCTTTTAAGCGTCGCCAATGCCGGGGTTTCGCGCTGGATCAAGACCAGCAGCAACAACGCCAGGGTGCCGACAAAAAACGAAATCAGCGCGGCAGCCAGCACGCTCGACACCTGCTTGGCCAATTGGCCATTGATACCGGCTTGCAGCGGCAAAAAAGCCCCCGCGATAAAGGGCAGGCAAAGCAACCACCAGACGGGGGCCGGCATGCTGTTCTCCAAAGAGTGAATGAGGCGCGCAGTATACGCCGTCCCCTCGCTCAGTCGCAGGAGCTGCCCAAGGCTGCGATTTTTCAGGTTTCAGGTGGAAACCACCGCAAAAGATCGCCGATCGGTATCAGTGATGAAGTCATGCCACCGGTGTCCCGCCCAAAGCATTGACGACCCTGTTGAAAGTGGCTTTCACCGAGTCCCCCAGCGGTGTGATAAAGGCCACGACGACCAGGCCCACCATCGCAATAATCAGCGCATATTCAATCGCTGAAGCCCCCTCGGTCCTGGTCATGAACAGCTGTAAACGGATGTACAGATACCGAATGAAGTTAAAGAACATACGACTTCTCCTTTACGGCCAGGGGCGCGGATGCAAGGGGCTGCAACATGATTGCTCTTTGCCATCGCAGCATTGTCAACAAACCCCACTCCAGCAAGTGTAATAAGCGGTTAATCACAAAGTATTAACCGGAATGTGGGCGCCTGAAATTCAACCCACTCACGGAGGCGTCATACGTTCTCGGGTTATTTTTGTGACCAGTGATGGCGTTTTGACTTAGCTGCGCTACTTTCAAATAGCAAAATAGTTACATGTTCATAGCTGCCTGATTGCGAAATCATCTCGTTGAAGTAAACGGGCCGGTGAGGCAGCAGGAAAGGGAGAGCCGTCATGAACAGCCGCATCACCATGGGCCTGGCCGGACTACTGTTAGTCGGTGCCGTCATTGTCGGGTACTGGGGGTTGGTGCTGAGCCGGCAAACGGCAGCCGTTACCGAACCCGTCGCCGCCCCTGTCACCGTAGCGGTGGAAAAAACGCTGACCAGCGCAGAAGACCAGATGCGCCAACCCGTCGTCGTGCTGGTGCATGACGTCCTGCCTTTCAGCCCTCTCACCGCGGCTGACCTGACCCTGGAAAAACTGCACAATGCTCCCGCTGGCAGCTTGAGCAGCCTGGACCAGGCCGTTGGCCGTACACCCTGGCGGCGCCTGAGCGCGGGCACCTGGCTGAGCAACGACAGCTTCGATGCCGGCGGCCCGTTGGCACGGATGATTCACAGTGATGAACGGGCGCTCGCGGTGGCGGTGGACGAAGTGATCGGCGCTGCCGGCCAACTGATCCCGGGCGACTACGTCGACGTGCTGCTGTTCCTGCGTCAGGACGCCACCAATGCGCAGCAATCGGCGCAAATCGTCATACCCGCCATGCGTGTATTGGGTGTCGGCGAGCAATTCGGGTTGACCAACGACGGCAAACCCGCCTCCCCGGCCGCCACTGCCGAAGACAAACTCAAACAGGACCAACGCCGCATCGCAGCCCGCAGTGTGGTATTGGCGGTGCCCGAACAACTGCTAAGTCGAATGATGCTGGCGACTCAGGTCGGCACCTTGCGCCTGGCCGTGCGCAGTAGCGAAGAGCAGCTCCTGGCCAAATACTGGGCCGGTGAAAGCGACTCATCCTCCCACCTGAATGCCACCAACATTCAGCTGTTCCAGTTCACCCAGCTGGCCTTGGGCAGTGCCCCGAAAAACATCGTCAGCGCACGTCCGGTGGTGGTGTCACGGCGCAGCATTGAGGTCATACGCGGTAATCAGGTCACCCAACAAACGCCTTGATCGAGCACGGGTGCAGGCCCTCAAAAACGGCAATTTCGACAAACGCAGCGGACTCTCACCATGAGCCAAGACCTGAGCCAGACATTCCTTGCGATTACCCGCAACAGCACTGATCTGGAGTGGCTGCAAGGCGCACTGGCGCCGTTGGGCCAAGTGGTCAGCGCCGGTGGCGGCAGCCTCGATGAACTGCTCGCGCTGGTGGACGTGACCTTTGCCAGCCTGGTGTTCGTCGGCCTCGACCGCGAGCACGTGATGACCCAGAGCGCGTTGATCGAAGGGGTGCTGGAAGCCAAACCAATGCTGGCCGTCGTGGCGCTGGGCGACGGTATGGACAATCAGTTGGTGCTCAATGCCATGCGCGCCGGGGCTCGGGATTTTGTCGCCTACGGTTCACGCGCAAGCGAAGTCGCGGGTCTGGTGCGACGCCTGAGCAAACGTCTGCCGCCCGTCGCACCCAACACCCAACGGGGTGGCCTGACGGTGCTCTTTGGCACTCAAAGCAACGCCGACGGTGCCTTGCTCGCCGGACACCTGGCCCTGGTGATCCAGAAGAGTGGCCAGCAGACCTTGCTGCTCGACCTTGGCCTGCCCCATGGTGACAGCCTGGCGTTGCTGGGGCTGGAGAGTTCGTTTCATTTCGGCGATGCCTTGCGGCATCTGCGGCGCCTCGATGCGACGCTGATCGACAGCGCCTTCACCAGCGCCGAAGCCGGGCTGCGAATCCTCGCCTACGCCAGTAACGACGAACCGCTGGAGCGCACCAGCGCCGCCGAGCTGTACATGTTGCTCAGCGCCTTGCGCCAACACTTTCAGCACATCGTGGTGAACCTCACTGGCCAGCCTGACAGCGAAGCCCTGCGTACCTTCGTCAGCCATTGCGACAAGCTGCTGTGGTACACCGACCAAAGCGTGCTCGATTGCCGGCGCAACCTGACAGTGCTCAACCTCTGGCGCGAAAAAGGCATGAAGCTTGAACACGCGCGATTGCTGGTCGACCGCTACCTGCGCCACTCAGCCCCGGACTCCGACACACTGGGCAAGACCTTTGGCCTCGAAGTCATCGCCGTCCTGGCCTACAGCCCCGAGATTCGGCTCAACGCCAAAAACCAGGGCGTGACACTGTTCGAACTGGCCCCCCGCGAGGTCCTGAGCCAAAGTTTGCGCACCCTCGGTGAACGTCTGGCCAAACGCTCAGAAGGTCTGGCCACGCCCAAAGTCAGTTGGCTGAATCGCTTGCGGGGCCACACATGAGCGGTGAAAAACTCTTCGGCGCACAAACCCAGGGCCCGATCGGCAACACCGATCATGAAGGCCTGAAGCTGGTGCTGCATCGCTACATCATCGATGCCATCGAAGAGTCCGGGAAAAACCTGCTGGAAGGCTCGCGTCAGGTCCTTTCGCAATTCGTCATCGACAAGGTCGCCGAATACATCGCCCGTTTGCACCTGGCGATTTCGCGCTATGAAATGGAGTGCCTGGCGGAAGAACTCGTCGACGAGCTTACCGGCTTCGGTCCGCTGGAAGTGCTGCTGCGCGACCCGGCCGTGACCGAGATTCTGGTCAACGGTCCGCACCGGGTGTTTATCGAGCGTGACGGTGTATTGCACCAAAGCGATCTGCGCTTCATCGACGCTCATCACATCGAGCGGGTCATGCAACGCATCCTCGCGCCACTGGGGCGGCGTCTGGATGAATCTTCGCCAATGGTCGATGCGCGCCTGCCCGACGGTAGCCGGGTTAATGCGATCATCCCGCCCATCGCGCTGGACGGACCGTGTCTGTCGATTCGTAAATTTCGCAAGGACATGCTTAAAAGCAGCGACCTGATGGCGATGCAAACCATCGACCAGGCGATTTTCGACTTCATCCAGGAAGCGGTCAGCAAACGCTGCAACATCCTTATCAGTGGGGGGACCGGCACCGGTAAAACCACCTTGCTGAACATCCTCAGTCAACTGATCGATCCTCACGAACGTCTGGTGACCATCGAAGACGTCGCCGAACTGCAACTGGGCCACCCTCACGTCGTACGCCTGGAAACCCGCCCGCCGAATGCCGAAGGCCATGGCGAGGTAAAAGCCAGCGACCTGATCCGCAACGCCCTGCGGATGCGCCCGGATCGAATCATCCTTGGCGAAATCCGTGGCGTCGAAGTGCTCGACGTACTGACCGCCATGAACACCGGTCACGACGGTTCGATGAGCACCGTGCACGCCAACAACGCCCAGGATGCACTGTTGCGCCTGGAGACTCTGGTCGGCCTGACCGGGCGTCAGATCGCCGAACGCACGCTGCGGCAGATAATCTGCGCGGCACTCGATGTGGTGATTCAACTGACGCGCCTGCCCGATGGCCGGCGTTGCGTCAGCGAGGTGGTGGAAGTGGTCGGGATCCGCGAGGACATCTACGTCACTAACACCTTGTTTCGTTTCGATCGGCGGACCGGTTTCGGCTTTCTGCGCGAAGCGGTCAACCCCGCTGGCGACAAGCTGCGCCATGAGTTGTCTCTGCCCCTCAACTGACTTGACGAGGCTTGCGCGATGATCGGCCCGATACTGCTCAGCCTGATGTGCGTGGTGTTGCTGGGACTGTCGATTCGGCTGTTCTATCAGGGCCTGCGCAAGACCAGCAACGAACGCGTGCTGAACCGACTGAACCAGGGGCAACCACAACTGATCATTGAAAAAACCTCATGGGCGAGCCTTGAACGCGCCTTTTTGCGCGCAGGCCTTGGCCGCCCGACCGAGCGTCTGGCGCAGTGGCTGGTGCTCTGGGCTTGCGCTGGCCTCCTCGGCTTTTTGCTGGCGGGCGGGCTGGGGCTACTCATCTTTCTTCTGCTCCCCCCCTTGGCGTTGCGCTTGTACATTTCCTGGCGTTATCAACGTCGCCGAAGACGAATGATCGAACAATTGCCGCAGTTGCTCGATCACAGCGTGCGCAGTCTCAAATCCGGTCGCACCCTGACCGATGCGGTGATGGGCAGCATCGACGCCAGTGTCGACCCGCTTAAAAGCGCCATGGGGCGCGTCCAGCGCAACGTGCAATTGGGCGTCAACCTGCCCGACGCGGTGCACGATTTTGCCGAGCTCTTCGACCAGGATGAGCTGCGCATGTTTGCCTTGGGATTGAAGGTCAATCACCGCTACGGCGGCAACGCCAGCGAGCTGCTGGAGAACCTGATGAAACTGATTCGCGAACGCGAGCAAGGCGCCCGACAGCTTCGGGCCATGACGGGTGAAACCCGAATGACGTCCTGGGTTCTCGCATCGCTGCCCATGCTCATCGCGAGCTACTTCATGCTGACCAACCCCGGTTACATGCTGGGCATGTGGCACGACTCCGCCGGCCAGCACATGCTGATCGCCGCGGTGGGCTTGCAGATTTTCGGGTGCCTGGCGCTGTGGCGCATGTTGCGGAGTGTCTGAGATGGCAATACTGGTGAGCGCATTGCTGTTCCTGGGAGCCGTGGTGCTGGTGCTTGGCAATCTGCTGGAACAGCGACGGCGTGAGCGGCACGTCGCCCAGCGCATACAAGGGAAAATGCTGCAAGACCACACACTCGGCAGCTGGCTGCGCGCGCTCGGGGACAGCCGATTTGGCCAGCGCTCGCTCAGCCTGGACAGCGAAACCCAGACCCTGCTCACACGCCTGGGGTGGCGCAAATCCAGCGAGCGCTCGTTGTTCGCCGCGTGCCAGGTCGGCACGCCCCTGCTGGTGCTCGGGTTGGCGGTGTTCTTTCAACAGGTGTTCTACCCCAACGCACAAAATCACTGGCTCGCGCCGTTTCTGGGCGCCGGACTGGGTTATCTCCTGCCCAAACGTCTATTGGCCTATGCCGTAAACCGTCGGCAAAAAAACATTGCCATCGAGATTTCGACGTTTATTCCACTGCTGCGGATTCTGTTCGAGTCGGGCATGGCCATAGAGCAGTCTTTGCGTGTGCTCAGCATCGAGGCGCAAAAGCTGCTGCCGGAGCTGACCAGCGAATTACGGCTGATCCTGACTCGGGTCGACTCCGGTCTGGAGCTCGGCCAGGAACTGCACAAGACCGCGACACTGCTGGCGGTGGACGAATTCACCGACACCTGCGTGATCCTCCAGCAACTGATCCATCAAGGCGGCGGCGCCATGAAATCGCTGCTCACACTCAAACAGCTGCTCGACGACCGGCGCCTGACAGGCTTGCAGGAATACATCTCGAAAATGTCCGCCAAGATGTCCGTGGTGATGATGCTGTTTCTGTTTCCAGCCTTGCTGATCGTTTTGGCCGGCCCGGGCTTCACCGCCATTGCTCGGGCGTTTGCGCCTTAGAACCGCAAGTGGTGACCACGACACCTGGCGGCTGGCACACTCGTGTAGCAGCCGGATTACCAGTGATGAGGCCCATAAGCCTTGCAGTGAACAACAGGTGCCATCTCTGGCAAGCCAGCTCCAGACTCGGATTCACCCTACTCAATTAAGCAACTTGTCCGACATCCGTACTTGAGCCGACTCGCCACAGTCTCCCGTTTCCACGGAACGGGACACGGGCGTGACCAAACTCATCCCCAAAAGCCAACTCGCCGGCCAGCGCGGCCAGGTGCTCGACAACAGCCAGGCTGCCTACGACCTGGCTCAGGCGCTGAGCTATCCAGACAGCCTGCAAGGTTTCGACGATTTGTTGAATGCAGTCGGCGCCCATCGCTCCAACTACATGCAGGCGGCCCATCAGAAAAAAATTATCGACGCCGTCAGCAGCGGCGACTGGGTGATGGTGGCGCCACGCGTCGACCCCGACAACGGCGGCGCCTCATGGAACGCCTTCAAGCCCAAACCCGAACCACCACCGGCGCAGCACCTGGTCGAGGACCACGCGTTCACCCTGCCCCAACCGGTCGAGTCGGGCTTCCACATCATCCAGCGGCCCATGAGTCTCGAAACACTGGAGCGCTCGCTGTACGAAAACCCGCCTAGCGATGCCTTGCGCAAAGCGTTCCGCTCGCTCAACCGCCATCTCGGCGAACAGGTGAAACCAGGGCAGATGGTGATTTTCAGCGATTCTCGGCATTACATGTGTCGCCGGGAGGAGGCGCAATTGATGATCGCTGCGAATAAGGTCAACGAAGCGATCAAGGATCTGAGCGATGAAGAAGCTTCGTTCATGGTTGAGCATCACGAGGTGATCGAACCGTTTCTTGAGGTGTCCGCTGGGTCGCTGGGCGTGGCATCGTTTATGGTTGGCCAACATCTGGAAGCATTGAAAACCACCCTCAACAATCTGGAGAACCTGCACCAGCAGCACTACCGCCAATACGGCCATCTACGCTCACCAGAATTCTTTGCCCAGCGTAAAAGGATGATGGCCAAGCTTGATGCCAGCCTGGGGCCGCTGATACGCAAGGGTACCGGTATACCCGATCACCCCAAACTCAAACGCGCGCTGGGGCTGTCAACTCGGCGAACGATTCATCATTGGGGCAAAGCGGGAGCACCGACTCAGTTGCCGGGGTATGCGACGAATATTGACGGCGTGGCTCGGGCAGCGAAGTACATGAAAGCTGGAGGGTATGTGGGAATCGGCTTGGCAATAGGTGCAGCGGGAATGAGAGTAGATGAAGTCTGTCGTACCGGAAGCGAAGAGGAATGCACAAAAGCCAAGTACGTCGAAGGAGGTAAGTTGGCAGGCAATATCAGCGGCGGTGTTGCTGCCGGGGTTGTAGCGGGCCAAGCGCTGAAGTATGGAGTTTGCGCAGCTATAGGTGTGGAAACATTGGGTGTGGGAGGCCTTGTTTGCGCGCTGGTTGTGTCTGGCGCGGTCGCTAGTGCTACTGGAACAAAAGCCTCTGAGCTAGGTGGGGACATGGGTGAAAAACTGTATGAGTTCACACAGCCATGAATGACGCCAAAAATATCCAGCTCACTTTATGGATGGTTGTTTTTCTTCTGATTTTTCTCAGCCAGGTAATCATATTGTTTGCCGCCTACTTCAAGCTCGATCACATTGAAAAACACTTCATCGCGTCTCATCTCGTGAGCATTAATCGAAAAAATGTAGGCAACGGTCCGTTTGGACGGATGAACAGACTAAGACTGATAGGTGCGTTAACAGGCAGTTTCTATCAGCATCAGATGCTGGACCCTTATGCATTTATGGAAGCTGAAACCCTGCCAACGAAACTAAGAAAATGGGCGGGAATTCCAAGAAATCTGATACGCATCGCGATGACCTGCGCCGGGCTTCTCTTGCTCTGGGACGGCTTGCTGTATATGCGCACGACAATTGGCAGCCCAATGGGCGAGCTGAAATTGCTCTACACAGCCATATTGAGTGCCTTTCTTGCCCTGACGCTGATGATTTTATTGCTGCGGGTATACATCGGTTTTTTCAAACTGGAAGAACTTGAATCACATCTCAGCAACTCTTACTTCGTAGGCCGCAATCTCCGAGTAATGGGTAATGGGTTGTACGGTCGTAGCTACCGCCTGAGTCACCTCTCGATAATGCTGCACGCGCAAGATTCATTTCTGCTGAGAAGCGACCCGCACTCTATCGATGACATCAAGCGCTTTCCCTTGCATCTACGACGTTGGGTCATCATTTCCCATCGAATGGTTGCCTATTCATTCTTCGGTTTTTTTGCCCTATGGGGATGGGGGAAGTACTCTGGACTGTTGGGCTGAGCGGACCACACACTTCAATTTGGCGTAAAGGCGTTCGGAGCGAACTCAAGATCGTTATCGCGGGCACCTGACCCACACCCGCGATAAACGACAACGAGGCTTACCTGAAGCAATGCTCAGGGTTTGACGACATACTCCGCTGGCTCTTCAGGATCCATATTGTCCAGCGCTCGGTCCACCAGCAACCGGATCCCATCGATCATCCTGCAAATGCCTAATGCCACATTGCGTCGAGAACCTTCGATCTCGAACGCCAGGTCAGCGGCCATGGCTTTGACCGAGGCCAGGTCCTCCGAAGCGTTTGCCAGCAGACTTTCGGTGTCGATACCCGGGTTGACGGCAAACAACCGGTCCGAATGCAGATCGCTGAAGCGCAACTTCACAAGGGTCGGTTTCAGGTAATGATCGAGGGCACGGTGTGCGGCGTCGTGGAGCTTTTTTGAATCGAGGGATTCGTAGGGGGAAACGTCGTCGGTTTCGGGGGGATTGGGGGTTTCTTTAATCATGGTGCATCTCCGAGTTTGAATGGAGCTGCCACCGATCGCCGCGACGCGAATGAAGGTGGCAGCTGTACGCAGGTTCGCGGACCGAGACTCGAAAACCCGGCATACCCGAAGGCATCCCGCGCACAGCCACCATGACACGCAACGACAAGCACGTTAAAAACGCCTGCTATTGGGCCGAGTGATTATGCATCAAGTTAACGGGCCGCGACGCCCGGACGCTGAATTGGCAGCGACGTTCGAAGGCTAGAGGTGGCACTTCCGAGCGGCAACCTGAAAGACATGTCGGAGATTTCTACGTTGCCTGCGATGCTGTCATCGAATTCAAGCCTCTTCCTACAGGCATTACACAAACCCCAATAACGCAGGAACGATCGAGCAAGATCAAAAGATCGCAGCCTGCGGCAGCTGCTTGGTTATGGGTTGCTCCCACGCTCTGCGTCAGCTCGTGAATCGGAACGCGGAGCGTCCCTGGTGGCATTCCCACGCAGTGGGAACGATCTGCATAGCCGACGCTGTGAGCTTCAGGCCTGCAAATAGCGCAGCACTGACTCGCAAATCATCTGGCGATGACGTTGTTTGATCGCCTCGTCCGGCAAGTCGATCTGAAAAATCTCGCCAAAGGTATGACGGTTCGACACCCGGTAAAAACAGAACGAACTGATCAGCAAATGCACGTCCAGCGGATCCAGCCCGCTGCGGAACACCCCCTCCTCGGCACCGCGACGCAGAATCACGCCCAGCGAATCGAGAATGGTGTTGTTCATCGCCTTGATCGCTTCGGACTGCTTCACGTACTCGGCGTTGTGAATGTTCTCGATGCTGACGATCCGCACGAAATCGACGTTGCGGTCATGGTGATCGAAAGTGAACTCCACCAGACGCCGGATCGCCTCACGCGGTTCCAGCTCAGTCAGGTGCAAGCGACTTTCAGTGCTGCGAATATCGCCGTAAAGCTTCTCCAGCACCTCGACGTAGAGCTGCTCCTTACTACCGAAGTAGTAATAGATCATCCGTTTCGAGGTGTGGATGCGCTCGGCGATCGCATCGACACGCGCACCGGACAGTCCCTGCTGGACGAACTCGACAATGGCTTCTTGAAGAATGTTCTCGCGGGTCTTTTCCGGGTTGTTCTTGCGACTCTTGCGCGGCTCGATCAAGGGTTCGTCGGGCGCGATGGTGAGTTCTGTGGTCATTCTCATTCCGGGCTCATGGCCTTCACTGCACAGCTGGCGATTATGGGCCGCACGCTGCAGTGAAGGAAGCTTCGCCACGGCCGTTTGCCCCTGCGTTTACCAATTTCCTACAACTTGGCGTGACGCACGCCACCGCTGCGTGATTTCGCCATTGCCGCCAGACGCACCGCGACGTTGGCCGCACCATATCCCGCATAAGCATTTTTACGCTGGATGATTTCGAAGAAGAAGCGCCCTTCAAAGGGTTCGGTGTACACATGAAACAGCTCACCGCCCTGAGCGTCGCGGTCATACAGCACGTTGTAATAGGCCAGTTCGCTGAGGAACTCATCATCGAAATCAAAGCGTGCCGCGAGGTCATCGTAATAGTTGAGTGGGATGTCCAGCAGCGGTACGCCGGCCTCTTTGGCGCGACTGACTTCAGCGAAAATATCGTCGCAGTCAAAGGCAATGTGGTGCACACCGGAGCCGCGATAACTGGACAAGGCGTGAGAGATCGCGGTGTTACGGTTCTCGGAAATGTTCAGTGGCAAACGGATCGAGCTGCAACGGCTCCGCAGCGCACGGCTTTTCACCAGGCCGTAAGGATCAGGCAACACCACTTCATCGTCGGCCTCGAAATCCAGCAGGCTTTTGTAGAACAGCACCCAACTGTCGAGGCTGTCCGCCGGCAGCGCCATCGCCATGTGGTCGATCCGTTTGAGCCCGCCACCCGTGGCCACCGTCGGTTGCAACCTGAAGTCGGTGCCGTAGACATCGGCGTGTTGATCCACCAGATAAATCAGGCTGCCATCCGGCGCGCGGACCGCCGCCAGTTCCAGCTCATTGGGGCCGACCAGCCCGCGATAGGGTTGTCCTTTGTAGGCCACCGCTCGGGCTAGCGCACTGGCGCTGTCCTTGACCCGCACCGCGGTCGCGCACAATGACGGCCCGTGCGCTTCAAAAAAACTGTGGGCAAACGAATAGGGTTCAGCGTTGAGGATCAGGTTGATCTCGCCCTGACGCAGCAACGTAACGCTCTTGGAGCGGTGCTCACCGGCCTTGACGAACCCCAGGCGCTCCAGCCATTGCGCAAGTTTGGCGCCGAGGCTTTCGTCCACCGCGAACTCGAGAAACTCGATGCCGTCATACTCACTGGCCGGCGGCGTGGCGAACAGAATGTCGAGATCCGGTGCGGGCGTAGCGTGTTGCTGCTGCAAACGCGCTCGGGTCTTCTCTTCCAGATACAGTAACGAGCGCAAGCCATCGGCGGCGTTGGCCCGTGGCGGCGCGGCGCGGAAGCCGTCGTTGAAGATTTCCAGCGACAACGGCCCGGTGTAGCCGCTCTGGATGATCGGTGCGAGAAAACCCGGCAAGTCGAACTCGCCCTGCCCGGGGAAGCAACGAAAATGTCGGCTCCACTCCAGCACATCCATCGCCAGGATCGGCGCATCGGCCATTTGCACAAAGAAAATCTTCTCGCCGGGAATGTCCGCGATAGCCCGTGGATCACCCTTGAGCGACAAGGTATGAAAGCTGTCCAGCAACACGCCCAGACTTGGATGGTCTGCCTGACGGACGATATTCCAGACCTGTTGATAAGTGTTCACATGCCGGCCCCAGGCCAGCGCTTCATAACCGATCCGTAGACCGCGAGCCCCGGCGCGCTCGGCCAGCAGGCGCAAGTCCTCGACCAGAATCTGCTCATCGCCAACGCTGTCGGCCGAGGCATTGCTGCACACCAGCACCAGGTCGGTGCCCAGTTCCTGCATCAGGTCGAACTTGCGCTCGGCGCGTTCGAGGTTGCGCGGCAGACGGTCGCGGCGACAGCCTTCGAAATCACGAAAGGGCTGAAACAGGGTGATGGCGATGCCCAGGTCAGCGCACATCTGCTTGATTTCACGCGGGCTGCCGTCGTAGTACAGGAGGTCATTCTCGAAAATCTCCACCCCATCGAAACCCGCGGCGGCGATGGCTTCGAGTTTTTCCGGCAGGGTACCGCTCAAGGAAACGGTGGCAATGGAACGCTGCATGTTTCGACTCCCGTTGGGATGGGCTGATCGTGTTGATCTTGTGAGAGACGCCAAGCGTTTGTTGTGTGCGCTGAGGCCGGGGGGAATTATTGAGCTGGCCTGTTCATTGAGCAATTCAAAGTGTACCAACCGGTTAGTTTAACGTGCGATTATCGAACACAATGACTATTGGCGAATTGACGATTTTTCGCTCACTGCGCACCATCGACAGCACATTGAGTCCGGTCATGAACCACTGGCCTCAGTGACCAAAGACCCAGAACACACCATAAGAATTTCAAAAATCGGGTACACGCTCATGCTTGCATTCAACGCCTTGCTCCGTTGCGCTCTCCTTCATTCCCCGTGCCTGGCGCTCAACCGCCAACCGCCTTCAAACCTTTCTGGCGCCCGCGACCGAACCCGGCCCGCACACTGAACACGTGCCTTGGTTGGCTCAACCCACCCAACGCCTGTGCAAACACTCAGCCGATCAATCATTGAATTCGCCCTGCGCATCCCGACGATTGATCACGCGCCCATGAAGTCCCGACGAGCCTTGCTTGTCAGTCATTGAACGGATGGCACACATGATTCCTTCTCAAAGTTCACGCATGGCCGCAGGCCTGGGCGTCTCAACCGGCGGCATCGGCGACAAGATCCGCGGCGCCATGGCGGTCGGCAAAACCCGTTGGGGCATGCTGGCGCTGGTGTTTTTCGCCACCACCCTGAATTACATCGACCGCGCCGCACTGGGCGTGATGCAGCCGATTCTGGCCAAGGAAATGAGCTGGACGGCGATGGACTACGCCAACATCAACTTCTGGTTTCAGGTGGGTTACGCCGTCGGTTTCGTGCTGCAAGGCCGGTTGATCGACCGGGTCGGTGTGAAGCGCGTGTTCTTCTGCGCGGTCTTGCTCTGGAGCCTGGCCACCGGCGCCCATGGCCTGGCAACCTCGGCCGCAGGCTTTATGGTCTGTCGTTTTATCCTCGGGCTGACCGAAGCCGCCAACTACCCGGCCTGCGTGAAAACCACACGGCTGTGGTTCCCCGCCGGTGAGCGCGCCGTGGCCACTGGCATCTTCAACGCCGGGACCAACGTCGGCGCGATGTTCACGCCGATGCTGCTGCCGCTGATCCTGCAGGTCTGGGGCTGGCAAGCCGCGTTCCTGTGCATGTCGGCGCTGGGCGGAATCTGGCTGTTGTTTTGGGGCCTGAAGTACTTCAACCCGGAAGATCACCCGTCGGTGAAACAATCGGAACTGGACTACATCCAGAAGGAAGTCGAACCGGAACAAACCCGCGTACCGTTCTCACGGATCCTGCGGATGCGCGGTACCTGGGCCTTCGCCCTCGCCTACTCGATGACCGCACCGGTGTTCTGGTTCTACCTGTATTGGCTGCCACCGTTCCTCAACCAGCAATACAACCTGGGGATCAACGTCACGCAAATGGGTATCCCGCTGATCATCATCTACCTGACCGCCGACTTCGGCAGCGTTGGCGGCGGCATTCTGTCTTCGTTCCTGATCGGTCGCGGGATCAACCCGATCAAGGCGCGACTGATGTCGATGCTGCTGTTTGCCTGCTGCATCATCGGCGTGATCATGGCCGCCGGTTCCAGCAACCTGTGGGTCGCGGTGTTTGCCATCTCGCTGGCCATCGGCGCGCACCAGGCCTGGACCGCAAACATCTGGAGCCTGGTGATGGACTACACGCCCAAGCACATGATGAGCACCGTGTTCGGTTTCGGCGGGATGTGCGCAGCTATTGGCGGGATGTTCATGACCCAACTGGTCGGGCACATTCTGACGGTCACCAATAACAACTACACCGTGCTGTTCACCATGATTCCCGCGATGTACTTCATTGCGCTGACCTGGCTGTACTTCATGGCTCCGCGCAAAATCCCGAACCTCGAAGACTGATCCCGCCTTCTCGCAGGCCTGACCCCAGGCCTGCGTTCTCCCCCCGCTCAACGACGCCGCTGTTGCCAGGCCGCCGCCAGACCGCTGAGACAAATGACCGCGATGCCAATCACCGTGGTCAGGCTCGGCGTGTGGGAAAACAGCAGCCAGCCGAGCAGTCCGGCAAACACAATCTGACAGTATCCAAAAGGCGCCAGCAGTGCCGGTGCGGCATGCCGAAACGCCTGAGTCAGCAACAGATGCGCCGTCATCCCGCAGGAGCCCAGCGCCAGCATCAACAGGCCATGAGTCAAACTCGGCACTTGCCAGAACATCGGCACCAGCGCGCTCATGACCAGGGTGTTGCACAAACCCGCAAAAAAGTTACTGGTGGTCGGGCTGTCGATCTCGCTGAGTTTGCGCGTCAGCAGTTGGTAAAAGCAGAAGAACAACGCCGAGCAGAACGGCAGCAACACCGCCGGAGTGAACAAATCACCGCCCGGATGGACGATGATCAACACGCCGATAAACCCGCAAATCACCGCCAGCCATTGCCCGCGCGTCACCCGCTCACCGAGCAAGGGCACCGACAACGCGGTTACCAACACCGGCGCGAGAAAGTTGACCGCGGTGGCTTCCGCCAACGGGATGAACAACAGGCCCGTGGTGAACAACAGACTGGTGCCCAACAAGCACAACGCCCGCAACAACTGCAGCAACGGGCGTTTCGTGCGCAGGACACCCAGCCCGGATTGCGGCAGAAAAATCCCGGCCATCAGCAGCGTGTGAACCAGATAGCGTGCCCACACCACCATGATCACCGGATAAAACCCTGAGAGATATTTCGACAAGGCGTCGTGGCTGGAAAACAGCAAGGTCGCGACGACGATCAGCAGAATCCCTTTGAAGGGCTGATTGATACCGGAGAGCGGGGTGCTGAGCGTCATGGGGTATCCCTTGTGTCTTGCATCAAAGGTCAAAAAGCATCGCGCGCAAGGCACTATGGAATTCCAACAATCTAGAACTTGATTCCAGTTTCCTGAACAATAAAAAGCAAAAAGTGTTCGATCATCGCACAGCTTCTACAGGGGGAATGGCAATCAGCTGAACAGCTCCGAGGCCTGACTCGCCGCCGACAGTTCCTGAGCAAACTGCAACAACAACGGCGCCAGTTCATGCAGTCGTGATTCGGGCAGCCGCGCACTCGGCCCGGCGACACTGAGCACGCCGACCACCCGCCCATCCACCGGATGGCGCACCACGGCGGCGATTGCCGAGGTGCCGACCGCCGAGCTCTCCTGAACCCAGGCATAGCCGTGTTCGCGGGCCAGGCGCAGGCGTTCGAGCAGTTCGATGTTGGAGCGCGGCGCATTCGGTCCCAGCTCCAGCGGCACGTCCGCCGCCTGCCGCTCCACCAGCGACAAGGCCTCGGCGTCGCTCAGACACGCCAGCCACGCATGCCCGGACGCGGTATAGAACAACGGCGCATCGCGGCCCATGTCCGGGTCATAGCGCAAACCTGAACGCGCGCCCTGGGACTTGGCGATCCAGGTCTGACGCTCGCCTTCAATCACGCCCAGTCGCACCAGCTCGCCGGTTTCCTGGGCCAACCGATCCAGCACCGGCTGGACGATATCCGCGCCGCTGCTCGACAGGTAACGAAAGCCCATGGCTACCAGTTTGGTCGACAGGTGATAGCGCAAGTTGTCCGGATTCTGTCGCACATAACCCAGCCGGATCAGTTCGGCGAGCAAGCGGTGCGTCGCACTTTTCGGGATCTCCAGCTGCTCGGCCAACACCTGCATCGGCAGGCCTCGCGGATCGCTGGTAAGACTTTCGAGCACACTGAAGACACGTTCGATTTGACTGCCGGCCATGGTGGGATTCCAGACGAAATTTAGCCGATTCTAGAAGACAACCGAAAGAATACGAAATGTGGAACTGCCGCGTTCAACGACTGCCAGCAAGGGAACCAAACATCCTGCGTGATGCCTGAGATGTTCGCCGAAGCTCGCCGGCAGCCATCGGTTTCGCAGGTGAATGCCATACTGCCTTTCATCCGTCATAGTCTGACGATCGGACTGGCGACTATCCCTCTCACCAGCAACACTCATCACCACGCGCAAACAGAGGACTCCCGCATGTTATGGAAAAAAGGCCGCCGCAGTCAGGTCAGTCAATGCGACACCTTCGCAACGAAGAGTCTGTAAATGCACACGCGCTGGCTGCTGGTATTCGCTCTATTACTGGGCAGCGCCAACCTCCTGGCTGCCGAGCATGGGGTCAAGGTCATCAGCCCTGGTCGCTTGAACATGGGCGACTCTGAGTTGGCGGTTGGCGTGAGCCAGTCATCACCGCAGATTCAGCGTGTACTGATCGTGATTCATGGGCGCTTGCGCAACGCTGAAACCTACCGCCAGAGCGCGGAAAGAGCCGCTGAGCAGGCCGGACAAAGCACTACTACCCTGGTGATCGCACCGCAGTTTCTGAATGAGACTGACATCGCTCGTCATCAACTGCCCGACAGCCTGCTGCGCTGGCGCGGCAATGACTGGATGGCTGGCGAGCTGTCCACCGGACCGAATCCGCTGAGCTCCTTTGCGGTGCTCGACAAGATTCTGGAACGTCTGAGCGATCGCCAGCAGTTTCCAACCCTGAAGGAAATCGTCATCGCCGGCCACTCCGGTGGCGCGCAAGTGGTGCAACGGTATGCGTTGCTCGGGCACGATCAGCCAGCACTGCAAGCGGCGGGAATCAGTGTGCGTTACGTGATCGCCAACCCGTCTTCGTATGCGTATTTCGATGCACAGCGGCCGGTGCCATTCGATGCCGCGCGTTGCCCCGGTTTCAATGACTGGAAGTACGGACTGCTGAAACTGCCGGACTACGCCAATGGGCAAACGGCGCAGCAACTGGAGCAAAGCTACGTTCAGCGCAACATCACCTACTTGCTGGGCCAGCGAGACACTAACCCGCATCATCCGGCACTGGATAGAAGTTGCGCCGCCGAAACGCAAGGCGCGTCTCGGCTGATTCGTGGGCACCGTTATTTCGACTACTTGCAGCAGCGTCATCCCGAAGGGCTGAATCAACGGCTGATCGAAGTGCCCGGCGTCGGGCATAACGGGGACAAAATGTTCACCTCGCCCGAGGGGCAGAAGGCGTTGTTTCAGTAGTTGGAAGTATGTCGCCTGATTTGGCCCTATCGCGAGCAATCGAGCGTCGACCGGCTGCTCCCACACTGGATCACATGAAGATCAAATGTGGGAGCGAGCTTGCGATAGCGGTTAACCAGACAACAACTCTCTCAAGCCGACAGCATCTGTCGCAGCTGCACACAATCCTGCGCATGCCAGTCAGCCAACTCGGGCCACGGGTTATCCGGCAGATTCACCAGCACCGTGCGTGCGCCCGCCGCGCGCCCGCAATCCAGATCAAAGCGGTAATCACCGACCATCACCAGCTCGCTCGGCGCGACATCCCAGGCCTCGGCCAATTTCAGCAGACCACCCGGATGCGGTTTGGGCGGTGCTTCATCACGACCCAGCACATCCTCCACCGCAAAGCAGTCAGCCAGGCCAATCGCCTCAAGCGTGACATGGGCCAGTTCGCGAGCATTGCGCGTGAGAATGCCGAGGCGATAGCCGCGTCCGGCCAGCTCACGCACCAGTTCCACGGCGCCGGGGGCCGGTTTGGAGCCCAAGGCCAGGTCCCGCTCATGTTCCAGCAACCAGGCGTGTTTCGCCGCGGCTTCAGCGGCCGGCAGTGCCGCGAGGTGGGTGAGGATGTCGTGTTCGGCGGGAATCGCCAGCGCCTGGCGAATCGCCACGAAATCGTGCACGGCAATGGTCAGCGTGCCGTCCATATCGAACACCCAATGCCGCACCTCGGAGAGACTCATGCCCAATCCTTGCGATGACGAATCAAGCCTTCCTGAGTCACCGACGCCACCAGTTTGCCTGCGCGGTTGAACACACTGCCGCGTGAGAAGCCGCGAGAATTGCCGGCCCATGGGCTGTCCATGGCGTACAGCAGCCAGTCATCGGCGCGCAGATCGGCGTGGAACCACAGCGCGTGATCGAGGCTGGCGACTTGCATGTCTTTCTGCCAGACCGACTTGCCGTGGGGCAGCAAGGAGCTGGTCAGCAAACCAAAGTCAGAAGCGTAGGCCAGCAGGTATTTGTGCAGCGCTGGTGAGTCGGCCAATGCACCGTCGGCGCGAAACCAGACGTACTTGATCGGGTCAGCCGGTTGCGGGTTGTACGGGTCTGCTTCCGTCACCGGGCGGAATTCGATCGGCTTGGGGCACAGCAGTTTTTCACGCATGTGCTCCGGAATCAAATGCGCGCGCTGCTGAGTGAGTTCCAGCTCCGACGGCAGGTTTTCCGGGCCGACCACTTGCGGCATCGCAGTCTGGTGTTCGAAGCCTTCTTCGTCGTACTGGAACGACGCGCTGCACGTGAAGATCGGGTTGCCCTTCTGGATCGCCGTCACGCGGCGGGTGCTGAAGCTGCCACCATCGCGCACCCGATCCACCTGATAGACCACCGGCATACCCGCATCGCCCGGGCGCAGGAAATAACCGTGCATCGAATGCACATGGCGCGCGTCTTCGACCGTCTGGCTGGCCGCGGAAAGGGACTGGCCCAACACCTGGCCGCCGAACAGCTGACGAAAACCCAGGTCCTGGCTGCGACCACGAAACAGGTTTTCTTCGATCGGTTCCAAGGTCAGCAAGTCGACCAGATCATCCAACACATGGCTCATTCAGACTCTCCTCACACAGAGCAATGCCGCGCAGTCTTGGCTGCGGCGGTCGATTCAGATAGTGGCCCGGGCCAACCATGAGCCCATTGTAAACATTTAGCCATGCAAGGTTTCCAACCATTGTTCACGGGTAATGCGGTACAGCACATGGTGACGCAACGGATCTTCACGCCCGACCTTTGGGTGTTCGAAATCCGCCGACGGGTCGTAATGCATACCGATGGCCTGCATGACTTTCTGCGAAGGCATGTTGGTCTCGGTGGTAAACGCCACGACTTCGTCCAGCGCCAAACGGTCAAAGCCGCAACGCAGAGCGGTCCAGGCCGCTTCACTGGCGTACCCTAGCCCCCAGTGCTCGCGAGCCAGGCGCCAGCCGATTTCGGTGGCCGGCGTGAAAGCAGCCTCGAACCCGACTACCGCCAATCCGGTAAAACCGATAAACGCACCGGTGTCCTTGCGCTCCAGCGCCCAGAAGCCGAAACCATGCTCTGCGAAATGACCACGGATTCGCCCGATCAATGCAGCGCTTTCCAGACGACTCAAGGCTGCCGGAAAATAGCGCATGACCTGCAGGTCGGCGCACATCGCCGCAAACGCTGGCAAATCCTCATCGCGCCATTGGCGCATCAGCAGCCGCGCGCTCTCAAGTTGCAGTATCGGCTCCATCGTTCCCCCTCCGTTCCCATGCAAACAAGTCTACATCGCTGGTAGGATCCTTCACTCATTCACTCCCTGAAATCGCCATGTCGTCGCTGCCGCTGATTTACCACGAAGACTACAGCCCCGAGTTCCCGGCGGAACATCGCTTTCCCATGGATAAGTTCCGGCTGCTGCGCGATCACCTGGTGGACAGCGGTCTGACCTTTGATCACCAGTTGCTGCGCCCGGAAATCTGCCCGACCGAGATTCTCGCCCTCGCCCATGACCCTGCGTACATCGAACGTTATATGGGCGGCGAGTTGTCCCGCGAAGACCAACGGCGTCTCGGCCTGCCCTGGAACGAAGCCCTGGCCCGACGCACCGTGCGCGCGGTCGGCGGCTCATTGCTGGCCGCCGAGCAGGCGCTGGAGCACGGCATGGCCTGTCATCTGGCCGGCGGCACCCATCATGCCCATTACGATCACCCAGCGGGTTTCTGCATCTTCAATGACCTGGCGGTGATCAGCCATTACCTGCTGGAAAGCGGCCGCGTCGGTCGGGTACTGATCTTCGATTGCGATGTGCACCAAGGCGATGGAACAGCACGAATACTGGAACATACCCCGGACGCGGTGACGGTTTCCCTTCATTGCGAAAAGAACTTTCCCGCACGCAAGGCCAAAAGCGATTGGGACATTCCGCTGCCCATGGGTATGGGCGATGAGGACTACTTGAAAGTGGTCGATGACGCGCTGAATTACCTGCTGCCGCTCTATCAGCCCGACCTGGTGTTGTATGACGCCGGTGTCGATGTGCATAAAGACGACGCGTTGGGCTACCTGAAACTGACCGATGAAGGCGTCGCCGCCCGCGATGAAAGCGTATTACGCCATTGCCTGGGGCGCGACATTCCAGTGGTTGGGGTGATCGGCGGCGGTTACAGCAAGGACCGCCAGGCCCTGGCACGACGGCATGGCATCCTCCATCACAGCGCGCAACGGGTCTGGCAGTCATCAGGTTGTCATTGAGCTGTGGATGCTTTACCCACAATGCCTGTGGAACGGCCTGTGGATAACCTGAGTGAAAGGACCTACAGCCCATAGCGCGTATAGCCTGCAAGCCGTTGAGCATTTTTTAACCAGCAACAAACACACCCCGTAGGAGCTGCCGCAGGCTGCGATCTTTTGATCTTGAGCTCCCGCGACCGACGAAACGTCAAAAGATCGCAGGCTTCGCCAGCTCCTACGGACCGGCGCAGGGCTGCCAAAGACTGCACTCCTGATAGAATGCCCGCCCTATTCCGCCGAACCGCAGCTCACGCCATGACCCAGCCCCCTGCCAACCTCACTCACCACGTCGCCATCATCGGCGGCGGCCCCGCCGGCCTGATGGCCGCCGAGGTGCTGAGCCAGGCCGGGGTCAAGGTCGATCTGTACGACGGCATGCCCTCGGTGGGTCGAAAATTCCTGCTGGCCGGCGTCGGCGGCATGAACATCACCCATTCCGAAGCCTACCCGGCGTTTCTGTCGCGCTATGCCGAACGCGCCCCGCACATCGCCCCGCTGCTGCGCGAATTCGGTGCTGACGCCTTGTGCCAATGGATTCATGGTTTGGGTATCGAAACCTTTATCGGCAGCTCTGGCCGCGTGTTTCCTACCGACATGAAGGCCGCCCCCCTACTGCGCGCCTGGCTCAAACGCCTGCGCGATGCCGGTGTAGTTATCCACACCCGCCACCGTTGGCTGGGTTGGAACGCTGATGGCAGCCTGCGTATTGATAGTCCTGACGGTGAAAAGGCGATCAGCGCCGATGCACTGTTATTGGCACTGGGTGGCGGCAGTTGGTCGCGTTTGGGTTCGGACGGTGCGTGGATGCTGCCGCTTGCGCAACGAGGGGTTGCCCTGGCGCCACTGCAACCGAGCAATTGTGGTTTCGAGGTGAAGGCCTGGAGCGAGCTGATGGTCAGCAAATTCGCCGGGGCCCCGCTGAAAAATATCGCTATTGGCCTCAACGACGATCTGCCGCGACTCGGTGAATGCGTGATCACCGCCACCGGCATCGAAGGCAGTTTGATTTACGCGTTGTCGGCGCCGATCCGCGAGGCCATCAATCAAACCGGCTCGGCAACCCTCCACCTCGACCTGCTGCCCGGCCGGCCTGTGGATAAAATCCAGGCGGCGCTGAGCAAACCCCGTGGTTCACGCTCCATGGCCAAACACCTGCACAGCCAACTCGGCCTCGACGGCGTCAAAGCTGCATTGCTGCGCGAACTGACACCGGCCGAATGTTTCACTGACCCGCTTTTGCTGGCCAGCGCCATCAAGGCGTTGCCGCTGACGCTGGTCAACACCCGCCCATTGGACGAAGCCATCAGCAGCGCCGGTGGCGTGACGTTCGAAGCGATGAATGAAAACCTGATGCTCAAGCAATTGCCCGGCGTGTTTTGCGCGGGGGAAATGCTCGACTGGGAAGCGCCAACGGGTGGCTATCTGCTGACCGCGTGTTTCGCCAGCGGGCGAGCGGCAGGGTTGGGGATGGTGGAGTGGCTGCAGCGCCAGGCCTGAAGACCGGGTCGCGCCCTTCGCGAGCAAGCTCGCTCCCACAGGGGAACGCATTTCCAATGTGGGGGCGAGTCTGCTCGCGAAAGCGGTCTAACAGGCGCAGCGTCTAATCAAGGCTTGCGCTTACGCGGCCCGGTATTGAACACCGGCACTTTTCGCACAGGCTTGATCGAAGGCTCCGGCGCCGAAGCATCACCGCTCTCCACCCACTTGCCCAGGTTGCGTTTGCCGCCACCGGAGACTTTTGGCTTCTTCGGCTTTTTCGGTTTCTTGACCACTTGGCCGCTGGCATCAGTGTCCGGCACGCGGTGCTCAGGTTCAAAGTCTTGCTCCATCTGACGGGTCAAGGTCTGACGCGTCAGCATCTCGATGGCCGACAGCTGATTCACCTCATCGGCACACACCAGCGAAATCGCCTCGCCGGTCGCGCCCGCACGGCCGGTACGACCGATACGGTGGATGTAGTCCTCGGCAACAATCGGCAGGTCGAAGTTCACCACCAGCGGCAAGTCCTCGATATCCAGGCCACGGGCCGCAACGTCAGTGGCGACCAGAATCTGAATCTCGCTGGCCTTGAAACGGTCCAGTGCGCGCTGGCGCGTGGCTTGTGGTTTGTCGCCGTGGATACCGTCGGCATTCACGCTCAGGCCCTGGAGCTTTTCCACCAACTGGTCAACGCCGTTGCGAGTCTTGGCGAACACCAGCACCTGCTTCCAGCGGTTCTTGCGCAGCAGGTGAATGAACAACTCTGCCTTGCGCTTCTTGTCGACCGTGACCACCCACTGCTTGACGGTGTTGGCGGCCACGTTACGCGGGCTGACTTCGATGCTCAGCGGATCATTGAGCATTTGCCCGGCCAACTCGCGAATTGCATCGGAGAAGGTCGCGGAGAACAGCAGCGTCTGGCGCTTTTTCGGCAGCGCCTTGTAAATGTTCGCCAGCTCTTCGGAGAACCCCAGATCGAGCATCCGGTCGGCTTCGTCCAGCACCAGGGTTTGCAACTGGTTGAACTTCAGCGCGTTCTGGCGGAACAGATCCAGCAGACGACCGGGCGTGGCCACCAGCAGGTCGACGCCCTTGCGCAGCTTCATCATTTGCGGGTTGATGCTGACGCCGCCGTACACCGCGTAGGTGCTCAGCGGCAGGTTTTCAGCGTACTGACGCACGCTTTCATGAACCTGCTCGGCCAGTTCGCGGGTCGGCACCAGGATCAGCGCACGCACCGAGTTACTGGTGACTTTCGGCCCTTCCATGGCCAGCAACTGCAACAGCGGCACGGCGAAACCGGCGGTCTTGCCGGTGCCGGTCTGTGCCGCAGCCATCAGGTCGCGACCGGCCAGCACCGCCGGAATGGCTTGCGTCTGCACCGGGGTCGGGGTCTGGTAACCGAGCGTCTCAAGAGCGCGCAGCAAGGGTTCGATCAGGCCAAGAGTGGCGAAAGTCATGGGGATACCGTAGGAAGAATCAGCGCGAGTGTGCAATGGCGCGCAGTTTACCCTAATTCACACGGGATTCTGTCGGCACCAAGACGGCAGGCCGCTCAGGAGCACGACGCCACTGCGGCAGACCGATCAACACCACGGCGCTGATGATCACCGCCATCGCCAAAGCCTCTTCAATGCCGATGCTTTCGCCGGCGAAAACGATCCCCAGCAACACTGCCACCGCCGGGTTGACGTAGGCATAACTGGTCGCCGCTGCCGGGCGCACATTCTTCAGTAAGTACATGTACGCATTGAAGGCGACGATCGAGCCGAACACCACCAGGTACATCATCGCGACCCACCCCTCGAGCGGCGGCAGGCTTTGCAGGTGTTCACCGGTCAGCACGCTGCCGATCAACAGCACCACGCCACCAACGAGCATTTCTGCCGCGCTGGCCATCGCCCCTTGAGGGAGCGGCAAGTGCTTGCTCCACACCGAACCAAAGGCCCAGGCCGCGGCGGCGAAGACCAGCAAGGCTGCGCCCATCGGGCTCGATTGCAGGTTTGAACCGAGGTTGAGCATGGCGATGCCGATCAGACCGAGCACAATCCCCGCCCATTCCAGACGGGTATTACGCGCGCCCCAGAAGTATCCGCACAGCAAGGTAAACAACGGAACCGTCGCCACTGCCAGTGCCGCGACGCCGGAAGCCACACCCGTGTGTTCGGCGACACTCACCGCGCCGTTGCCGAAGCTCAGCAGCAACACCCCGATCATCGCCGCGGCCTTCCACTGCGGCCAGGTCGGTGCCGGCACCCCGCGCCAGCGCAGAAAGGCGTAAAGCAAAGTCCCGGCGATGATGAAACGCACGCCGCCAAGCATCAGCGGTGGCCAGTACTGCACACCGATACGAATCACCAGGTAGGTCGACCCCCAGATCACGTACAGCGCAAAAAAGGCACCCATCAGCGGTAACGGGAAACGGCGTAGACCAGGCATGGGGACGCTCGAAGGCAGGACAAGGAGAGCGTTATTTTAGAAAGCCGACGGACGGAACTTAAGTTACAAAACCGGTTTATAAGGCCGGTACACTTTTCAAAGATCGCAGCCTGCGGCAGCTCCTACAGAGATACACGAGCAACGTAGGAGCTGCCGCAGGCTGCGATCTTTTGATTTTAAAACCCGCGATGGCGCTTGAGGTGTTCGTTGATCTTCGCCGCCGGCACTTTCTGCAAGCTGCACAACAGATCGTGGGACAACTCGCGCAAGCCGTGTTTCTGCCGCAGTTCTTGCGCCAGATGCGCGGTGAGGTTGGCGGCCATTTCGGCGTCGGCCATGGCCCGGTGAGCAGTACCTGTGTGGGGCAATTGGGCGAAGGTGGTGAGGGTGCCGAGTTTGTGGTTCGGCGCGGCCGGCATCAGGCGGCGGGCGAGTAACAGCGAGCAGGCAAAGTTCTGCAAGCGTGTGCGTTTGATCCGCCCAAGCTCAAAGTCCCAGAACTTCTGGTCGAAGGCGGCGTTGTGGGCCAGCAATGGGGTGATGCCGACAAATTCGTTGACCTCGTTCATCACCTGCTCGGCCGAAGGCGCGGTGCGCAGCATGGCGTTGCTGATGCCGGTCAGCTGTTCAATGAAGGCCGGCACTCGCACGCCAGCGTTCATCAGGCTTTGGTAACGGTCGACGATGCGCCCCTGTTCAAGAATCACCACGGCGATTTCCGTGGCCCGGCAGCTGCTGCTCGGGGAGATCCCGGTGGTTTCAAAGTCGATGACGGCTATGCGTTCCAAACCTGTTCCTTGCGTTGAATAATCAGTTTTTAAGCAGCAACGCGCCTTCGATCGGCACGTAACGGCTGGCCGCGCGAATCAGCGAATTGGCGGTGAGCCCCGGCACACCATAGGCGACCGCTTCAACACCGTGCTTGGCGATGATCCGCTCCAGCAACATGTCGAAATCACCGTCCCCCGAGGCCAGCACCACTTCGTCGACGTGATCGGCGGCGTCCATGATGTCGAGGGTGATGCCCACATCCCAGTCGCCCTTGGCCGAGCCGTCGCTGCGCTGGATGTAGGGTTTGAGCTTCACGGTGAAACCGAGGTTGCGCAGGATCTGCTGGAATTGCTGCTGCTTGCTGTCGCCGCGATCGATGGCGTAGGCATAGGCCTCGACGATCTGCCCGCGCTGGCTGATGTCAGCCCACAGGGCGGCGTAGTTGAAGTGACAACCGTAGGCCTGGCGCACGGTGTAATAGAGGTTTTGGACATCGGCGAACACCGCGATCTTCTTCACCGCAAATCCTCATGGCGCGCACAAGCGCAGGCGATTGATCAGACTCAAGGTCTGAAAAGTCGCCCAGTATGCCAGTCAGAAGGTTTTTTCCGCGAATAATCAGTCCGGGGCGCAGCAAGGCCCCGGACGAATGGCGTATCAGACGAAGGAGTCGTCGTCATCGCCAAACAACGACGAGCTGTCATCGCTGTAGTCGGCGTCTGCAAGTCCGCCCTGATCGTTGTTGCTCCAGGAATCGTTGTTGGCCAGGCGCTGGTCGTCATTGCCCCAGCCGCTCTTGTCATTCACTTGAGCCGGCTCTTCCTTGATGACCTCAACGATTTCCTGCGGCTGCTGGTTGCTGTGAAACAGGCTGCTGATGCCCTGTGCCAGCATCACGCCGCCGGCCACGCCGGCTGCGGTTTTCAAGGCGCCACCGAGGAAGCTGCTGCCGGCTGCCGGAGCCTGTTGCTGGGGTGCGGCGTAGTTCTGTTGTGGTGCACCAAAGCTCTGCTGTGGCGCGCCATAATTTTGTGGCGGTGGCGCAGAAGGTCGCGCCGGTTCACGCCAGCCGCCGCTCGACGCTGGAGCGCTCTGGGCCGGTGCAGGCTGCGGATCACGCGCGCCGCCGAAGATGCTCGACAGAAAACCACCGCCGCTGTTGCCCGGCGCCGGGGCGCTGGTCTGGGCCTTGGCTTGTTGCAGTTCGGCTTGCAGCTGCTGGATTTGCTGGGTGAGCTGTTTGTTCTGCTCGTCGAGGCTCTTGATCGCCGCCTCTTGCACCAGAATCGCCTGAGTCATGAAATAGCCCGCCGCAGGCTGGCGGCCCAAATGTTCCTTGATCCGCGCTTCGGCCAGGGCATCGCGCGGGGATGAATCCGTTTCGGCCTGTTGCAGCCGTGAAAACAGTCCATCGATCAGGGTTTGTTCTTCGCTGTTCATGGCGACCTCATAGATTGCCGGGAAATCATCGCCCTTTTCCCTTATGGATAAGGTGCCCACTAGTTATGGGGCTGTTACCGGCTGTTTCAATAGCCTTTACCGAACGTTTACGTTTGCTCGATTGCCGGTCGCATCGGTTACAGTGTCCACACACTTTGTAACCAGCGAAAGCGACCGATGAATCCGTTAGACGTACTCCGCGACTCTTTGTACTTTTTCCAGCGCAACCTGGGCCGCATCGTGCCGCTGTGTCTGCCGTTGGTGGTGCTCGAAGCCTTGCTGCAGCAACTGGTCGACCATTCTCAGGGACCAGAGGCATTTCCCGGCTATAGCGTGATCGTCGGGCTACTGGTCTACCCCTTGTACACCGCCGCGCTGATCCTGTTTCTCGATGCCCGAAGCCGTGGCGAATCGCCGCGCACGCTGGACCTGTTGTCGGCGTCAGTCAGCCTGTGGCCGCGCTTCGCCCTGCTGACGGCGCTCAATACATTGCTGATTCTGGTGGGTTTGTCGCTGTATTTCCTGCCAGGCATCTGGCTGATGGTGATGCTCGCCTTTGCCGAGTACCTGTTGGTGCTGCGCAACATGCAACCGCTGCAGGCCATCAGGGAAAGCATGCGCCTGGCCCGTGGCAATTTCCTGCGCATCCTGTTCTGCATTTTCTGCGTGATGGGCCCATTGTGGGTGCTCAAGGGCGCGAGCATGGCCATCTACCCGGAGCCACAGAACCCGGCACTGACGCTGATTATCGAAAGTGTTCACAGTTTTCTGCAACTGTTCACCAGCGTGGTGCTGTTTCGCCTGTTCATGTTGATCAGCGAGGCGCCCGACAACCCCGAAGGAAGCGCCTGACTGCTCTACCCTTGGGGTCTGATATGCTCTGGCTCAACTTTGTAACGCCATAAGCCGAGCCATGACCCGTCTACTGCGCTACACCCTGCTGGGCCTGCTGATGCTCATCGGCCTGCTGTTTTCCTTGCTCTACAGCCTGACCTGGCGCCCCGATGCCAAAGAGACGCTACCCGTCAGTTGCAGCACCGGGGCGCCCACGCTGGTGCCCGGTCAGGCATTGAAGGTGATGACCTGGAACGTCCAGTACCTGGCGGGTAAACGCTATGTGTTCTGGAATGACCTGGCCCAAGGCCCCGACGAAAGCCCGACCCCGGAAGACATGGCCTTCAGCCTCGACGAAGTGGCGCGGGTGATTCGTGATGAGCAGCCGGACCTGGTCCTGTTGCAGGAACTGGATGATGACGCCAAGGCCAGCGATTATCAGAATCAGCTCAAGCTGCTCCAGGAACGCCTGGCCGACCTCTACCCTTGCAGCACACACGCCTTCGACTGGAAGGCCGACTTCGTCCCTGACCCGCACATATTCGGCAGCGTTGGCCGGCAATTGGCGACCTTGAGCCGCTACCAGATCGAACATGCCGAACGTCTGCAACTGCCCGAGGCACCGGTCAATTTCATCAGCCGCCAGTTCCAGCCAAAAAACGCCCTGCTGGTGAGTTACCTGCCGCTGCGCGACGGCGGGCAAATGGCAGTGCTCAATACTCACCTCGATCGGGCGGCGCAGCCTGATGAGACCCAGCAGACGAAGGTGACGGCGGTTGCCAAGGTGCTCGACAAGTATGAAGGTCGCGGCACGCCGTGGCTGATCGGCGGCGACTTCAACCTGTTGCCGCTGGGTCAGTATCAACGCCTCGCGCCCGAGCAGCGCACGCCCTACTCCGCGGACAGCGCGCTGCATGTACTGTGGGATAAATACCCGATGATCCCGACCAACAACGAGGCCAGCGGCATTGATCGGGACCAGTGGTTGACCCACTTCCCCAACGACCCCGGCCTCAACGGCCCGGATCGCACCGTCGACTACCTGTTCTACAGCCCACGGATCAAACGGGTCGAAGCGCAGGTGCGGCAGGACGATACGTTGCGCATCTCCGATCACTTGCCGGTGATTGCACGGTTTCTGCTCCCGCCTGCCCCTTAACCCACTCATGAAGATCGAGTGTGGGAGCGAGCCCGCTCGCGATAGCGGTGGGTCAGTCAACAGTGATGTTGACCGGTATGCCGCTATCGCGAGCAGGCTCGCTCCCACAGGGGGATCTCCAACATTTTGAGAGTACGGTTAGACATTAAGACTTACGCGGTTTAGCCCGCGCCGTGGCCTCAGCCACCAATGGATCATCCGGCCAGTAATGTTTCGGGTAGCGTCCCTTGAGGTCCTTCTTCACCTCGGCATACGTGCTGCGCCAGAAGTTCGCCAGATCCTGGGTGACCTGCACCGGCCGCCGTGCCGGTGACAGCAAATGCAGTTTGACCACCTGTCGACCACCGGCAATGCGCGGGGTTTCGGCCAGGCCGAACAACTCCTGCAAACGCACCGCGAGAATCGGTGGCTGCTCGCTGTAATCCAGACGAATCGACGAACCCGAAGGCACGCTCAGATGATGCGGCGCCTGCTCATCGAGGCGTTGTGGCAATGGCCACGGCAGCAGGTTATGCACAAAGCTCGACACGTCCAGGCTGGCAAAATGACTGAGTCGCGAAACCCGCCCCAGGTATGGCATCAACCAGTGTTCCAGACTGGCCAGCAACGCTGCATCGCTGACATCTGGCCACTCACTCTCGCCCAGCTTGCTCAGATCCAACTGACGCAGCAATGCCACTCGCGCCTGCCACTGCCGCAGCTCGGGAGTCCATGGCAACAGCTCCAACCCCTTGCGGCGCACCAGATTGACCAGCGCCTGGCTGCGCGCCGTTTCATCGAGGCCGGTCAACGGTTCGCGGCTGAGCACCAACTCGCCGACCTTGCGCTGACGTTCGGCCCGCAGCACGCCTTCACGCTCGTCCCAATCGAGCTGATCGACGCAACGCACCTGTTCCGCCAGCACCGAATCGAACAGCGCCGGATCAAAATCCGCCGCCAGATAAATCCGTTCTTCGCGCTGCCCCTGACGGCTGCCCAGGTCGGCGATCACCAACCAAGGCTGCTTCATCAGGCTGTCGGCCTCGGCGAACAACGCTGCGCGACCGTTGGCCAGCCGATATTCAGCACCACCGGCCCGCCGCTGTTGGGCAACACGGTCCGGATAGGCCAACGCCAGCAACGCGCCAAGCCAACGCGAATGCTCCGGATCGCTGACCGGCGACTCGGCTTTGCCGCGCAGATAACCGCGATATTGCCGGGCCAATTGTCGCGCCCGCTGCACGCCACCCTGAGCGCCACGCGCCGCTCGCTCTTCGCCGGACAACAGCACCAGACGACTGTGCAAATCCGCACCGCCACCGCGCAAAATATCCCGCTCACCGAGCAATGCAGCGACGTCGCAGGCCATGTTCGCCAGCCCCAACGCCTGCCCACGCAGTAACAAATGCGCGATGCGCGGATGGGCCGGGAGTTCGGCCATGGCCTGACCGTGGCGAGTGAGCTTCCAGTCTTCAGCGGACGAACCCTGCAACGCGCCGAGGCGTTCGAGCAAGTCCTGAGCCTGTGCATAAGCCGCCGCCGGAGGCACATCGAGCCAGACCAACTGCCCAGGCAGAACGCCCCAGCGCCCAAGCTGCAAGGCCAGCCCGGCAAGGTCCGCCGAGAGAATTTCCGGGCTGGCATACGCCGCCAGTTGTTCATGCTGGTCCTGCGACCACAGCCGATAACACACACCTGGTTCCAATCGTCCTGCGCGGCCAGCACGCTGAGTGGCGCTGGCGCGGGAGATGCGTTGGGTATCGAGGCGGGTCATGCCGCTGCCGGGGTCGAAGCGCGGCACTCGCGCCAACCCGGCGTCGATGACCACGCGCACGCCATTGATAGTCAAACTGGTCTCGGCGATGTTGGTGGCCAGCACCACTTTGCGCTGGCCGGGTGGCGCCGGGTCGATGGCCGCGCGTTGCGCCGCCAGATCGAGTTCGCCATGCAACGGGCAGAGCAGCACCTCAGTGCGTTCGCCCAAGGCATCGGCCAACTGCTGATGCACGCGGCGGATTTCCGCTTGCCCAGGAAGGAACACCAGCAGGCTGCCCGTTTCATCGCTCAAGGCGTCGAGAATGGTCTGTACCAGTCGGGGCTCGATGAATTCGCCCGGCTGAAACGGTCGGCCCCAGCGCATCGTCACCGGGTACATGCGACCCTCACTGCGCAGGATCGGCGCGTCATTCAGCAGCTCCGCGAGGCGCTCGCCTTCGAGGGTTGCCGACATCAACAGAATCTTCAGAGGTAGCTCATCACGAAACAACTCACGGCCATTCAGGCTCAGGGCCAGCGCGAGGTCGGCATCGAGACTACGCTCGTGGTATTCGTCGAAGATCAGCAGACCCACGCCATCCAGCGCCGGGTCCTCCTGCAAGCGGCGAGTGAGGATGCCTTCGGTGACCACTTCGATGCGCGTATTCGGTCCGACTTTACTGTCGAGGCGAATCCGGTATCCGACGGTTTCACCGACTTTCTCGCCCAGCTCGCTGGCCAGCCGTTCGGCCGCCGCCCGCGCTGCCAGTCGACGCGGTTCAAGCATGAGAATGGTTTGCCCGGCCAGCCACGGCTCATTCAACAGCGCCAATGGCACGCGGGTGGTTTTACCGGCGCCGGGCGGTGCTTCGAGCACGGCTTCGTGGCGTGTCGCCAAGGCTTCACGCAGCGCGGGTAAAACTTCATCAATTGGCAAAGAAATCATGCTGGCTCCAAAACAGAGGCACGAGTATAACGGCGAACTGCCTGGCGTTAATCACGGTCCTAATTCATACCGACGACGTTTCGTTTCATGTTTGCTCAGGAGATTTATCATGCGTACTCCGTTTCGCCTGATTGGCGGTGTATTGGTTGCGACCCTGCTGACCCAAGTGACCGCTTGCGGTACGATTTTCTACCCGGATCGCCGTGGCCAGATCGATGGCAAGATCGACCCGGCCATTGCCGCGCTGGACGCCGTGGGCCTGCTGTTCTACATCATCCCCGGACTGGTCGCGTTCGCCGTGGACTTCACCACCGGCGCGATTTACTTCGAACCCGGCAAGACCGCGCAAGTGGCGCCGGAGAAACTCAAACAAGCCATCGATGCCGACGGCAAGGTCGATAACCACAAGTTGCAGGCTATTCTCGAAAGCGAACTGGGCCGCAGCCTTCCACTGGATGACTTGCGCCTGATCCAGCACAAGGGCAGTGCTCAGCAACTGGCCATGTTCGGTCTGCAACCCGCCGCTTGATGCGCAACACCGAGGGAACGCTCCACCTATGACCAGCAGCCCGGAACACGCTCGCCTGTTACGCCTGGCCACCCGCGCCTCGGTGGCGGTGGCAAGTACCCTGATTGTCGCCAAGGCCATTGCCTGGTGGCTGAGCGGATCGGTGAGCATGCTCGCCGGGCTGACAGACTCGGCACTCGACGGCGTGACGTCGCTGCTCAATCTGTTGGCGGTGCATTACGCATTGCGCCCGGCCGATGACGATCACCGCTACGGGCACGGCAAGGCGGAATCCTTGTCGGGCATGGCCCAGGCACTGTTCATCGGAGGCAGTGCGGTATTGATCGCCTATCAGGCATTCGAGCGCCTGAAACACCCGGAACCGGTGGGCGCGCCGTGGATCAGCATTGGCGTGATTATCTTTTCCCTCGTCCTGACCCTGGCGCTGCTGATGCTGCAACACCGGGTGATCCGCGAAACCGGCTCCAACGCGGTGCGCGCCGACTCGCTGCATTATCGTTCCGACATGATGCTCAACGGCAGCATCCTGGTGGCGTTGATACTGGCCGGTTTTGGCTGGAATCAAGTCGATGCCTGGTTCGGACTGGGGATCGCTTTCTACATTCTGTGGAGTGCGATTCAAATCGCCCGAGAAAGCTTTGCGGTGTTGATGGATGAAGAACTGCCGCCAAACGTCAGCCAGCACATGCTCGAACTGGCGTGCGGCGTGCCCGGTGTACTTGGCGCCCACGACTTGCGCACACGAATCTCCGGCAGTCACTGGTTCGTGCAATTGCACCTGGAGTTGCCGGGGGAATTGACGCTGTCAGTCGCACACGGCATCAGCGATCAAGCGGCGGATGCCATTCAAACGGCCTACCCGCGAGCCGAAGTGCTGGTGCACGCCGACCCGAAGGAAGTGCTGAAGGCCGCCCAGGATCAGTAAGTGACCTGATAACCGCGTGAAACAAGGCAGTTGCCCTCGGCCTGGCGGTAAGTCTGTACCACTTGTGGCGCCGGCTGATAGGTCACGGTCCGTGGATCAAGGCCGCTTTGCTGGACCGCCCAACGATAGCAATCGTAACCGTCCTGATTGACCTGCTCGGGCGACTGCCCGTTGATCGGGTACGCAACCACGTCATAACCATTGCTGGTCGGTTGCGGTTCCGGGTTGCCTACCGGCGGCTCAACCACGACGTACTCTTGAGTGCTCTCCTCGTAGGCGTAGTACGCACCTGCCGCCAGAAACATCAACGCGCCACCGATCCATACCTCCTGAGCGTAATCGGGCAGATACCTCACACGGATCCCGCGAGGCGGTTCGACCACCACATAACGCGGTCCTTGTGGGCGATACCAATAGCCACCGGAATAGAAATAATCCTGCCCACGATACAGCACACGGTCGTGGCGCTCAGGGAAGCGGTCGATCATTTGACCTGGCCGATACCGCGGACCATCACCCCAGCCATTGCCATGCCCTTCCGGACGTCCTGCCCAGCGGCGGTCATCCCGATGGTCATCGTGACCGCCGGCCTGCCAACGCTGGTTGTAATCGTTGCGCCGTGGAATGTCCTGATAGTAGCCACGCTGTGGCTCCTGGGTCTGGCGAACCGTGTCTGGACGGCTCTGGATCGGCAGGTTGTTCGCCGGCATAGGCACAAGTCGGCCATGATCCTGGCCATTGGCGTCGTGTCGCTGACGGTTCTGCCAGTCGCCACCCTGATTCTGACCGTTGTGTTCGAACTGGCGACTGTTGTTGCCGCGAATGATTTCAGTCTGCGGACGTGGCGGATTGTTTTGGGGACGTGGCTGGTTGGATTCCACGCGCGGTTGAGTATTTTCGGGACGCGGTTGAGTGTTCCCCTGCCGCCCCTCACCACCATTATTGTGTTTCTGTTGCTGTTGCTGCATCTGAAGGTGCTCTTCCCCCCCCTGACCTTCTGCCAGCAATGGCGTGCTGACACTGACACACAACACACCAACACCTGCCATACGCCAGATGCGCGACTTCATGCTATTCCTCACTGCAGGTCATGACCTATACATAAGACTGGAAAAGTACAGGCCGGTTCTGTAACAGGTTATCAGTCGCTAGACTTATTTCCTGATTTACACGCAATAAAAAAGGGAGACCCGTCGGCCTCCCTTTGAGAACTTCGTCCGTGCTCGACGCTTTTGACGCCGGCTCACCTCACTCCGTCTTCTGGACAGTGTGTAGCCCGGAGGCCAACTCAACCCCTGTGGGGGTGGTGGCCGCGGCTGGCCTGATTCGGCGGGCCGCTGCGGACTGTTTGTCCGGGCAGTGATTCTGGTGATAAGAATAGGCTTGGGGCGGCGACAGAGGATTGCGAATATTGCTCAAATAAACATGACTTGCGCAATTTTTAATCACGGATAGATAATCTGTCGCAATAGTTAAGACAAAGGCCTGATTCATGAGCAAACTCGACCGATACGACTTGAGCATTTTGGCGGAATTGCAGCGCGACGCGCGCATCTCCAATCAAGAACTGGCCGAACGCATCGGCCTGTCGCCATCGCCTTGTTCGCGGCGGGTCAAGCAGCTTGAAGACGACGGCTACATCACCCGCCAGGTGGCCCTGCTCGACCGCAAGATGCTCGGTCTGAGCCTGACCGCCTACGTGTTGATCGGCATGGACCGGCACACGCCCGAGCGTTTCGAAAACTTCGAAGCCGCCATCCGCACCTTGCCGCAAGTGCTCGAATGCAGCCTGGTGACCGGGATGGACGCCGACTATCAGCTCAAGGTGGTGGTGCCGGACATGGACCATTACCAGAAACTGCTGCTCGGCCACCTGACCCGCATCGAAGGCGTGACCAGCGTTCGCTCAAGCTTCGTACTGAATCAGGTATTGAACAGCACCGAGTTGCCGTTGACCCACCTGCGCAGCTGATTACGCCATCGCGAGCAGGCTCGCTCCCACATTGGATCTTCAGTGAACACATTATTTGTGAGCATCCGAGATCAACTGTGGGAGCGAGCCTGCTCGCGATGGGGCCGGCACAGGCGACGAATCACCGCGGCAGACCGACGCACGTCAATGCGCCGCCAATATCCATTGGCGTATACTTCCCCAGCCTTTTTTGCCCCGCCCGCGCTGGAGATAGTCGATGGATCCTGCAGTATTTGAAGAGTGGATGATGACCGGTCTGGTGAGCATCCTGATCATTTTCATGGGTTTCATCGTCTGGGATCTGGCGAAAAAATCCAAGGCCGGACGCTTTGGCTCGTTCATCCTGTTCTTTGTGCTGGGTCTGGGTGTGGCCGCGTTCGTCATCAAAAGCGTGGTGATCGGCCTGATCGAATCCGGCGCTCTATAGACGCGCCGGCACTTCTTTCCATTGGCCCTGAGCGAGGCCTTCGATCGTCCAGTCGCCGATTCGCACCCGCACCAGACGCAGAGTCGGCAAGCCTACCGCAGCGGTCATACGCCGCACCTGACGGTTGCGCCCTTCACGAATCACCAATTCCAGCCAACTGGTCGGCACGCTTTTGCGAAAACGCACCGGCGGGTTACGCGGCCATAGCTCAGGTTCTTCCAACTGCCGCGCCTGCGCCGGCAAGGTCATGCCGTCATTCAACTCGACACCCTCGCGCAAACGCTGCAATTGCTCGGCGCTTGGCTCGCCTTCCACTTGCACCCAATAGGTTTTGGCCAACTTGTGTTTCGGATCAGCGATGCGCGCCTGAAGCTGGCCGTCGTTGGTCAGCAGCAGCAAGCCTTCGCTGTCACGATCCAGCCGTCCTGCCGGGTAGATTCCGGGAATCTCGATAAAGTCCTTGAGCGTCGCCCGCCCTTCACCGTCGCTGAACTGCGTCAGCACATCGAAGGGTTTGTTGAACAGAATCAGTTTTGGCTCGGCGGGCGGCGCTTTGGCAACACGTCGCGGAGCTGAAGAGGATTGCGCGGGCGCAACACCAGGGCGGCGGGAAGCGGGACGAGGAGGACGCGGCATGGCAAAAACAACATCTAACGGTCAGGGCCGACAATGCTAGTGGCCTGACCGTTAAATAACCACCCTCCGATCAGCGGAACGGCGGTTCGTCGAAGCTGCGCAGTTTGCGCGAGTGCAACGAATTGAGCTCGGTGCGCAACAGATCCACTGCCGCAATACCGATCTTCAAGTGCTGACTGACCGCACGCTCATAGAAGGCGTTGGCCGAACCCGGCAGCTTGATTTCGCTGTGCAACGGCTTGTCCGAAACACACAGCAAGGTGCCGTACGGCACGCGCAAACGGTAGCCTTGCGCGGCGACCGTGCCGCTTTCCATGTCCACGGCAACCGCACGAGACAAGTTGATCAACGGTCGCTCCTGAGCCCAGCGCAGCTCCCAGTTACGGTCGTCGTAGGTCAGCACGGTGCCGGTGCGCAGGCGCTTTTTCAGGTCATCGCCCTTTTCGCCGGTGACGTTGGCTGCCGCTTGCTGCAAGGCCATCTGCACTTCGGCCAGGGCCGGAATCGGAATATTCGGCGGCACCACCCGGTCGAGAATCCCGTCGCGGCGCATGTAAGCGTGAGCCAGCACGTAGTCGCCGATGGTCTGCGACTGTCGCAGACCGCCGCAGTGACCGATCATCAGCCAGCAATGCGGACGCAACACGGCCAAGTGGTCAGTGATGTTCTTCGCGTTGGACGGGCCGACACCGATATTTACCAGGGTTACGCCATGGCCGTCAGACGCCTGCAGGTGATAGGCCGGCATCTGATAACGGTGCCAGACCACGCCTGCGGCAATGGCCGACGCTTCGCCGTGATCCATGCTCTTTTCAATGATCACGTTGCCCGGCAAGACCATACGCACGAAACGCGGATCGTTGCGCAGTTGCTCCAGGCCATGAGTGATGAACTGGTCGACATAACGGTGGTAGTTGGTCAGCAGGATCCACGGCTGCACATGGCGCCAGTCGCTACCGGTGTAGTGCACCAGACGGCGCAGGGAGAAATCCACTCGTGCGGCGTCGAACAACGCCAACGGCAGCGGATCGGTGTTTTCCCAATCGTACAAACCATCGGCAATGCCATCGGTGGCAGCCGACAAATCGGTACTCGGGAATACCCGCGCCAGCACCGCAGCGGTGACGCCGGAGCCGGCCAGCTCGTCGCCCTGCTCGACCACGTACGGGTACGGAATATTCTGCTCACTGACGCCCACTTCCACCGTCACGGTGAAGTCGTGCATCAGCGGCACCAGTTGCTCCAGCAAATACTTACGGAAAGCCGCCGGATGGGTGACGGTGACGCTGTAGGTCCCCGGCAACTGAACCTTGGCATAAGCGCGGGTGGTTTGCGGGACTTCGCCTTGGCAAAGGTAGGTCAGGCGTAATTCTGGATAACGAAACATCGCACGTTGTTCAGCGTCGGGCTCGACGCGGTCTTTCAGATAACGCTTGAGCGCCTGACTCAACGCCGTGGTGGCCCGCTCGTGCAGAGCGGCAAGCCGATCCACGGCTTGTTCGGCGGTTTGAACGACAATAAAGGCTTCGGTCACGATCAGCTTCCTGTGTTCTGACATGCAGACCTTCATCTTGCCTGCATCGCTGCTTCACGGGAACACCAGAGTGCTGGGAGACCACAATCGGCGATGCACTGAGGTCCAGTGTGGGAGCGAGCTTGCTCGCGATGACTGAGCAACACCCAACATTGATATCGACTGTCACGCCGCTATCGCGAGCAAGCTCGCTCCCACATTTGATCAGTGTCGATCACAAAAGTGTGATCCGCCCTTACCCCCCCTGAGGAGTCGACCGGGCAACAATCGCTTCCACATCCAGACCACGCGGCAACGTGCCATAGACCCGACCGGCCGTCCCCAACCGGCTGGCGATGAACGCATCGCTGACGGCGGCGTTGCCGGCTTCGAGCAACAACCTCGCTTGCAGGCCCAAGGCGATGTCTTCAGTCAGTTGTCGGGCGCGATACTGAATGTCATCGGTGTCCTTGAACGCCGCCTGCAACTGGCGGATGTGCGCGGCCAGACGCTTGTCGCCATGCCCGTCGCCCAGTTCGCTGAACAACACATCCAGCACACCCGGCTCTTTCGACAGCGCTCGCAGCACGTCAAGGCACTGTACGTTGCCGGAACCTTCCCACGTCGAGTTCACCGGTGCCTCACGGTACAAGCGCGGCAGGATGCTGTCTTCGACATAACCTGCGCCGCCCATGCATTCGGCGGCTTCGTTGATCATTGCGGGTGCACGTTTGCAGATCCAGTATTTGCCCACCGCCGTCACCAGTCGGGCGAATTTGGCTTCCTGGGAATCATCAAGGTGATCCAGCGCCCGGCCCATGCGCAGGCTCAAGGCCAACGCGGCTTCGCTTTCGAGCGCCAGATCCGCGAGCACGTTTTGCATCAACGGTTGCTCGCTGAGCAATTTGCCGCCGACCTTGCGGTGAGCGCAGTGATGGCTGGCCTGGGTCAATGCCTGACGCATAAGGGCGCTGGAGCCGACCATGCAATCGAAACGGGTCATGGCCACCATCTCGATGATGGTCGGTACGCCGCGCCCTTCTTCGCCGATCATCCAGGCCAACGCACCGCGAAATTCGACTTCGCTGGAGGCATTGGAGCAATTGCCGAGTTTGTTTTTCAGTCGCTGAATGTAGAACTGGTTGCGCGTGTCATCCGGGCGATGGCGTGGCAACAGGAAACAGGTCAGGCCCTTGTCGGTTTGCGCCAGGGTCAGGAAGGCGTCGCACATCGGCGCCGAGCAGAACCATTTGTGCCCCACTAGCTCATACGCCTGGCCCGGCCCCGCAGCGCCGACCGGATAAGCCTTGGTGGTGTTGGCCCGAACGTCGGTGCCACCCTGCTTTTCGGTCATCGCCATGCCGATGGTGACACCCGCCTTGTGGGCCATGCCGACATTGCGCGGGTCATAGTCGGTGGCGAGGATTTTCGGCAGCCACTGCTTGGCGATGTCCGGTTGCAGGCGCAAGGCCGGGACGCTGGCGAAGGTCATGGTCAGCGGGCAGCCACTGCCGGCTTCGGCCTGGCTGTGCAGGTAGCTCATGGCCGCACGGGCAACGTGGGCGCCGGACTGCGGATCGGTCCAGGGCAAGGAGGTCAAGCCGTGCTCGATCGCCGTGCGCATCAGTTCATGGTAGGCCGGGTGAAACTCCACCAGATCGATGCGGTGGCCGTAGCGATCATGGCTGGCGAACACCGGCTTGTTCTGATTGGCCAGGAACCCGGCGTCCATCAACGGACCACCGGCCAAAGCGCCATACGCGTCGATCCGCGCGTCAGCCCAACCCGCCCCGAAACGCCGCGCCCACTCTTGCAACGGCAGGTCGATGCGATAGAGATTGGCCCCGTCCAGCGATGGCGGCTGATTGGTGACTTCGTGGGTTTCGGCGAACTGATGCAGGTTCATGGCGGGGCCTCCTTGGGTCAGCTGAGACCTTCAGTTAAGCACCGCCTCCCCAGGGAACAAAGTGGCATATCCGCCTAAATATCGGCGCTTTCACCTTGTTTATGACACAACACACGACGATAAAGCGCCGCTTGCAACTCTTCGAATTTCACCGGTTTGCCGAGGTAGTCGATCAATCCCCGCTCAAGATCCAATCCCTGTGCCGAGACCACCGCAGCCAGCACCGGCAACTCGGCATAACCCGGCAGTGCGCGGATATGGCTGTCGACCGACAGTCCGTCGAGCAGCGGCAACGGGCAGTCGATCAGCACCGCATCGAACGGTTCGCGACGCAGAAACTCCAGCGCCGCCTGACCGCTGTCGGCGCTGCGAACCCGATAGCCGAGCTTGAGCAACATGCCACGCACCACCAACTGATTGATGCTGTTGTCGTCGACCAGCAACACCGTGCAGTCCTGTGGTGCGCGTAAACGGACGCTACCGTGAACCTGGCGCGATTGAGCAGCGACCGGTTGCACATTCACCACGTCGAATTCGACATCGAGCTGAAAACGACTGCCGCGATCGGGTTCGGAGCGATGGGTCAAACGCCCGCCAAGCAGTTCAACCAATTGCCGACAAATTGCCAACCCGACACCCAACCCGCCGTATTCGCGAGTCATCGAGCCGTCGAGCTGGAAGAAGCGTTGATACAGCGTGGCCTCACCCAAATCGGTGAAACCGATGCCGGTGTCGATCACTGCGAAAGACAGCGCCAAACGTCCCGCTTCGGCAAATTTGCCACTGACCCGCAAGGCCAGCCCGCCAACCCGGGTGAACTTGATCGCGTTATCCAGCAAGCACTCCAGACATTGCGCCAGCTTGGCGCTGTCACCGTACAGACGGTCAGGTAGCCCAGGGGCCAGATCAACCTTGAAGTCCAGCGCCTTGCTCGCGGCTTTGGCGGCGAACTGCTGCTGCAAGGTTTCGACCACCGAACGCAAGCTGAACGCTTCGGAGTACACCTTGAGTCGGCCGGCCTGCAGTTCGGTCAGGGTCAGAATGCCGTTAACCATGCGCATCATGTCCCGCGCCGAACCGGCGGCGGTCTGTTGATACTGCTCAAGCTCCGGGTCGAGTTCGACGGTCTGCATCAACTCCAGCGAACCGATCACGCCATTCATCGGCGTACGCAGTTCGTGGGTCAGCGTCGCGAGGAACTCATCCTTGAGCTGGTTACTGCGGGCCAGTTGCTGGTTCAACACTTCGAGTTTTTGCCCGGAGTCGAACAACGTCTGCGCCTGCTGCTCGCGCATGGCATTGATCCGGTCGGCCAGGGCCAGCGACAGCAACGCGACCTCAATCGCCGAGCCGATCTGGCTGGCGTACATGGTCAGGAACACGTTAGGCAGGTAGCCGAGCACCATCAGTGTATTGACGACACCGCCCAACAAAAAAGCCGTCCAGGCAATGATGAAGTAGCGCGCCACCCGCAGGCCGCGCCACCAGGCGAAGATCCCGGCGGCGAAAATCACCACGATGAAGACCAGCGCCAATGCCGTCGCCAGGCGCAAAGCCAGTGCATAGCTGGTCATCAACGACAGGCCGACCACCCCCGCGCTGCAAGCAATCAGCGCCAGCAGCAAGCGGTCGAGCCAGCGCGTGTGGCTGGCGGTTTGCAGGAAGCTGCGGGCGAACTGGCTACCAAACAGCGCCGCCAAACCGATGAAGAACGGTGTCGCGGCGTTGGCCCACCACGGACTGTTCGGCCAGAAGTACTCGTCCGCGGCACCATTGACCGACAACTGATAGAGACCGAACGAGGCGATATAAACGATGTAATAGAGGTAACTGGTGTCACGCACGCTCAGGTAGATGAACAGGTTGTAGACCAGCATCCCAAGCAGTACGCCGTAAATCAGACCGAGCACGTAGAGACGCAATGGCTGGTCTTCCAGATAGGCGGTGCTTGACCAAAGGGTCAGTGGCGCCTGGATCGAGCCCTCGCTTTGCAGGCGCAAGTACAGCGTTTCGCGCTGATCGGGGACGAAGTCCAGTTTGAACAGGTAGTTGTTTTGCCGGACCTGGCGACTGGCGAAAGGCAAGGTATCGCCGGTACGACTGACCAATCGATAATCGCCGGTGCTGTCCGGCAGATAAAGGTCGATATGGTCCATCGGCGGATAAGCCAACTCCAGCAGCCAGGTGCGCTGGGCGTTGGAGTTGTTCGGGCGGTAGTGCAGATCGACTTTCAACCAGAACGCCGAATGCGAGTAACCGGCGTTCAACGTATCCTTGTCGTGGGTCTTGAAGTTGCCGGCCGCGGCTTGCGCGCGCACATCGGCGATGGATGCAGTGCCGGCGACATCTTCGTACACCTGCATGGCTCGCCCCAAGGGGAGGCTTTGGGTGAGCTCATCAAAATCGGCTGCGGCCGCCAACATGGGCAAGCTCAACAGCAACATCAGCAAATAGCGCATAAAGCCCCAGCGTGGCCAGTCCGGTTGTGTCAGGAAGCCCCCCATTCCTTTTGAGTAGACGTAAAACCGGCATTACCTGTTATTGGTTTGGATCCACTCTAGCATAGCCGTTGGTGGCCATTGAACACCATTGAAAAATTTAGTCTAAAGGCTCTAGAACGGGCCTTTCAGAGCTGCCCATTGAGTTAGAGCGATTCGTTCGCCACGTAAAGATCGCAGCCTTCGGCAGCTCCTACGGGTCGGCGAATATTTGCGGCTTGCGTAGGAGCTGGCGAAGCCTGCGATCTTTTGATCTTCCAACAGACAGCACTAACGAGCACGCACACCGAAAAAAGATGTTTGGTGGTAAGCTCGCGCACCATGAATATCTACAGCTCTCGCCCCGTTGTCCTCTGTCTCTCCGGCCACGACCCAAGTGGTGGCGCCGGCCTGCAGGCAGATATCGAAGCCCTGCTCGCTCAGGGTTGTCATGCCGCCCCGGCGGTTACCGCGCTGACCGTGCAAGACACAGTCAACGTCAGCGACTTCCGCGTTCTCGACCGTGAGTGGGTGCTGGCACAAGCCAATGCCGTACTCAACGACTCGACGGTCGCGGCGGTCAAGCTGGGTATGCTCGGCTCGCTGGAAATGGTCGACACCGTAGTCGAACTGCTTCAGGCGCATCCGCATTTGCCGGTGGTCTGTGACCCGGTGCTGCGCGCCGGCGGTGGCGGACGACTGGGCAAGGACGAAGTCGGCTACGCCATGCGCGAGCGCCTGCTGCCACTGGCGATCATCGCCACCCCCAACCTCCCTGAAGCGCGCATCCTCGCCGAACTGCCCGAAGGCACGGCCGATGAATGCGCAGAAAAACTCCTGCCTTACGTCAAACACCTGCTGATCACCGGCGGTCATGGCGACGAACACGAAGTCCATAATCGCCTGTACAGCCGCGACGGCCGCCGCCAGACCTACACTTGCCAGCGTCTGCCCGGCAGTTATCACGGTTCGGGTTGCACCTTGGCCAGCGCTCTGGCCGGACGTCTGGCCCAGGGCGAACACCTCGCCAGCGCGGTGCAGTCGGCGCTCAATTACACTTGGCGCACCCTGCGAGACGCCGAACAGCTTGGCAAAGGCCAGTTCGTGCCGCGCCGTCTGCCGCTGGACTTTTGCTCGTAACGCCATGAGGTCTGTCCGATGAAATTACGTGGCCTGTACGCCATTACCGACAGCCAGCTGCTGGCCGGCAAGTTCCTGCCTTACGTGGAGGCCGCGCTGGATGGCGGCGTCACGCTGCTGCAGTACCGCGACAAAAGCAGCAACGAGGCCCGCCGCCTGCGCGAGGCCGAGGCCCTGCGCAATATGTGCGAACGCTACAAGACCCAACTGATCATCAATGATGACGCTGAACTGGCCGCGCGCCTGGGCGTCGGCGTACACCTGGGGCAGACCGATGGCCCGCTGACCCCGGCCCGCGCGCTGCTGGGTCGCCAGGCGATCATCGGTTCGACCTGCCATGCGCAACTCGAACTCGCCGAACAAGCGGCAAAAGAAGGCGCCAGCTACGTCGCCTTCGGCCGCTTCTTCAACTCCAACACCAAGCCCGGCGCGCCGACGTGCAGCCTCGAACTGCTCGTCCAGGCCCGCAGCAAACTGCACCTGCCCATCTGCGCGATCGGCGGCATCACCCTGGACAATGCCGCCCCGCTGGTGGCCCACGGGGTCGATCTGCTGGCCGTGGTCCACGGGCTGTTTGGTGCCGAAAATACTCAAGAAGTGACGCGCCGTGCTCGCGCCTTCAATGACCTGTTCAATATCTGACTTCTTAAAGAGCCCGATCATGTCTCGTTCCGAAACCCTGTTTGCCAATGCCCAGAAACACATTCCCGGCGGTGTGAACTCGCCTGTTCGTGCCTTCAAGAGCGTCGGCGGCACGCCGTTGTTCTTCAAGCACGCCGAAGGCGCCTATGTGACGGACGAAGACGACAAGCGTTATGTCGACTACGTCGGTTCCTGGGGTCCGATGATTCTCGGCCACAGCCACCCGGACGTGCTGGACGCGGTGCGCAAGCAGCTTGAACACGGTCTGTCCTACGGCGCCCCGACTGCGATGGAAACCGAGATGGCCGACCTGGTCTGCTCGATCGTGCCATCGATGGAAATGGTCCGCATGGTCAGCTCCGGCACCGAAGCCACCATGAGCGCCATTCGTCTGGCCCGTGGTTTCACCGGCCGCGACAGCATCATCAAGTTCGAAGGTTGCTACCACGGTCACTCCGACAGCCTGCTGGTGAAAGCCGGCTCCGGCCTGCTGACCCAAGGCGTGCCGAGCTCCGCCGGGGTTCCTGCCGCCTTCGCCAAACACACGCTGACGCTGCCATTCAACGACATCGACGCCGTTGAAAAAATGCTCGCCGAAGTTGGCCAGGAAGTGGCATGCATCATCGTCGAGCCAGTGGCAGGCAACATGAACTGCGTGCCACCGGCGCCAGGTTTCCTCGAAGGCCTGCGCACCCTGTGTGACCAACACGGCGTGGTGCTGATTTTCGACGAAGTGATGACCGGTTTCCGTGTCGCCCTCGGTGGCGCCCAGGCGTACTACGGCGTGACCCCGGACCTTAGCACCTTCGGCAAGATCATCGGTGGCGGCATGCCCGTCGGCTGCTTCGGCGGCAAACGCGAAATCATGTCGCACATCGCACCGCTGGGCCCGGTCTACCAGGCGGGCACGCTGTCGGGTAACCCGCTGGCCATGGCCGCCGGCCTGGCCACCCTGCGCCTGATCAGCCGCCCAGGCTTCCACGCCGAACTAAGCGAGTACACCAGTCGTCTGCTCGATGGCCTGCAACAGCGCGCCGACGCCGCCGGTATCCCGTTCGTGACCACCCAGGCTGGCGGCATGTTTGGCCTGTACTTCAGCGGCGCCGACGACATCGTGACCTTCGATGACGTGATGGCCAGTGATGCCAACCTGTTCAAGCGCTTCTTCCACCTGATGCTCGAAGGTGGCGTCTATCTGGCACCGAGTGCGTTCGAAGCCGGCTTCACCTCGATCGCTCACGGCGAAGCCGAGCTGAAACTGACGTTGGACGCCGCTGAACGCGCGTTCGCTGCACTGAAGTAAGCAGCGATGGACGCTGACGTCGACGATTGTCGACGTCAGCTTTATCCTACATTCCTACCTTATTTCTTACGCGACACCGGTAAATCCCCTAAAAGCGGCAGATATAATCCCCGCGCGGCAGAAAAACGAGTAAAGACTTTGTAAGGTGGGTCCTGCTTATTTCATAATGCGCGCTTATTGGATCCCTCGACGGGTCCGCGCGCCCCTCAGAGGTAATTCGATTCCCATGAACCGCACCGGCCGCGCCCTTGCATTGGGCTGCCTGTTGCTCCTTCAGCCCCTGCTCGCGCATGCACAAGCAGGCGGCAACTCGTTGTTGATCCCAGCGATGGGTCGTTGCACCCTCAATACCCAGCCTGAAGACCTGAAGGAAGCGCTCGCTACCTGTCAGAAAGCGTCAGACGCCGGGGATGCGGAAGCGCAATACGAGTTGGGCGAGTTCTACTACGAGGGCAAAAACGCGCCGCGCGACCTCAAGCAAGCCCTCAGCTACTTCGAAAAAGCCTCGCTGCAAGGCCACGCTCAGGCGCAATTCAAACTTGGCACCATGTTCTTCCACGGCGAAGGCGTACCGGCCAATAACGTTCAGGCGTACATTGTGCTGAAAATGGCCGCGGTCAACGGCGCGGAAGACGCGCTGGACACCGCCGATGAAGTCGCCGAGCACATGCAACGCGATGAACTGGAAGTCGCCACCCAGGTGCTGGGGCAAATTTTCCGTAAATACCTGATGGAACTGCAAAGCGCGGACGGGCGTACGCCGTTCTCGCCATTACCCTAAGTTCTGCACTGACCTGACTGGCCCCATCGCGAGCAAGCTCGCTCCCACACTGGATCTTCTGTGGACACATTATTTGTGAACACCTGAGATCAACTGTGGGAGCGAGCTTGCTCGCGATTGGGGCGACTCGATCTTGAGGCTTACTTCTCAGGCATCGGCATCGGAAACGGCATGACATTGCCGACCGCACCACGGGCTTCGCTGATTTTCGGGGTGCCCATACGCTCGACTTCGTCGATGCGTACAATCGAATGCATCGGCACAAAGCTGCGCACCACGCCTTCGAACTGAGCCTTGAGCTTCTCTTCGCTCGGATCGACGACCACTTGCGTGCGCTCGCCAAAGACGAACTCTTCCACTTCCAGGAAGCCCCACAGATCACTTTGATAGATCTGCTTGGCGTACATTTCGAACACCTGGCCCTGGTTGAGGAAAATCACCTTGTAGATTGGAGCTTCACGTTTGGTCATGGTGGGCGGGTAACACATCGAGGGATAAAAATGAGGGCGCGAACTATAGCATAGCCGCTGGACGCACGACGGTAGGAACCTGGGGACTTGTTCCCTATAATGCGCGGTTCTTTGAATCAGTGATGACCCCCTCCATGGCCAAGAAGCTTTATATCGAAACCCACGGTTGCCAGATGAACGAGTACGACAGCTCGCGCATGGTCGATCTGCTGGGCGAACATCAGGCCCTGGAAGTGACGGCGCGCGCCGAAGACGCGGATGTCATCCTGCTCAACACCTGCTCGATTCGCGAACGCGCCCAGGACCGGGTGTATTCCCAGCTTGGCCGCTGGCGCGAACTGAAGCTCGCCAACCCGGACATGGTCATCGCCGTCGGCGGTTGCGTGGCCAGTCAGGAAGGCGCAGCAATCCGTGACCGCGCGCCCTATGTCGACGTGGTCTTCGGCCCGCAGACCCTGCACCGCCTGCCGGAAATGATCGACGCCGCGCGCCTCACCAAGTTGCCGCAAGTCGACGTCTCGTTCCCGGAAATCGAAAAATTCGACCACCTGCCCGAACCGCGCATCGACGGCCCAAGCGCCTACGTTTCGGTGATGGAAGGTTGCAGCAAGTACTGCACGTTCTGCGTGGTGCCGTATACCCGAGGTGAAGAAGTCAGCCGGCCGTTCGACGACGTGATCGCCGAGATCATTCACCTGGCCGAGAACGGCGTGCGTGAAGTCACCCTGCTGGGGCAGAACGTCAACGGCTACCGCGGCCTGACCCAAGATGGGCGCCTGGCCGATCTGGCCGAGTTGATCCGCGTGGTTGCCGCGGTCGACGGCATCGACCGCATTCGCTATACCACGTCGCACCCGCTGGAGTTTTCCGACAGCCTGATCCAGGCCCACGCCGAAGTGCCGGAGCTGGTCAAACACCTGCACTTGCCGGTGCAGTCGGGCTCTGACCGGATTCTTGCAGCGATGAAGCGCAACCACACCACGCTCGAGTACAAGTCGAAACTGCGCAAGCTGCGGGCCGCCGTGCCGGGTATCTGCATCAGCTCGGATTTCATCGTCGGCTTCCCCGGCGAGACCGAAAAAGACTTCGAACAAACCATGAAGCTGATTGAAGACGTCGGCTTCGACTTCTCCTACTCGTTCGTCTACAGCCAGCGCCCGGGCACCCCGGCCGCCGACCTGGCCGACGAAACGCCGGAAGAGCTGAAAAAAGAGCGCCTGAACGCCCTGCAACATCGCCTCAACCAGCAAGGTTTCGAGATCAGCCGACAAATGGTCGGTTCGACCCAGCGGATCCTGGTGACCGATTACTCGAAAAAAGACCCCGGCGAACTGCAAGGTCGGACCGAGAATAATCGAATCGTCAACTTCCGCTGCGACAATCCAACCTTGATCGGCCAGTTCGCGGACGTGCACATTGACGCAGCACAGCCGCACTCGCTGCGTGGTTCGCTGATTCTGTAACACCTACGCAGAGCGACGAGAACCTGTGGGAGCGAGCTTGCTCGCGATTGCGATCCGGCATTCAACATATACGTGGCCTGGCACGCCCCCATCGCGAGCAAGCTCGCTCCCACAGAGACCGCATCAGGCGCACGAAAAAGATAGGCCTGTTTAAGAGCTTTCGCACCCAGGCCTCTGGCGTTATCCTTGATTTATCTTCATTGCCCCAGGGCGGCTAAAAACAACCTTGAACGCACCCATAGAACCACATCGTTTCATCCTCGAGCCCTTTGAGGCTCACCGCTTCGCCAATCTGTGCGGGCAATTCGACGAGCATTTGCGCTTGATCGAACAGCGCCTGGCGATCGTGATCCGCAATCGCGGCAATCAGTTTGAATTGATCGGCGAACTCAAGCACACCACCTCCGCGGAAAACCTTCTGCGCCGCCTCTACCGCGAAACCAAGGGTAGCGAGCTGTCGCCAGACATGGTTCACCTGTTCCTGCAGGAATCGGCCGTGGAAGAAATGGACAACCCTTCGCACGCCGAAGCCTCCATTGCCCTGCGCACCAAAAAAGGCATGATTCGCCCTCGCGGCTTGAATCAGTTGCGCTACGTGAAGGAAATCCTGGCCAACGACATCAACTTCGGCATCGGCCCGGCCGGTACCGGCAAGACCTATCTGGCCGTTGCCTGCGCAGTCGATGCGCTGGAGCGTGAGCAGATCCGCCGCATCCTGCTGGTACGCCCAGCGGTCGAGGCTGGCGAGAAACTCGGCTTCCTGCCCGGCGACCTGGCACAAAAAATCGACCCGTACCTGCGCCCGCTGTATGACGCGCTGTACGAAATGCTCGGCTTTGAACACGTCGCCAAGCTGATCGAACGTCAAGTGATCGAAGTCGCGCCGCTGGCCTACATGCGTGGCCGCACGCTGAACAACAGCTTCATCATCCTCGACGAAAGCCAGAACACCACCGTCGAGCAGATGAAGATGTTCCTGACGCGGATTGGTTTCGGTTCGACGGCAGTCATCACCGGTGACATCACCCAGATCGACCTGCCGAAGGGCACCAAGTCCGGGCTGATTCATGTGATCGACGTGCTCAAGGAAGTACCGGGCATCAGCTTTACCCACTTCAAGCCCAAAGACGTCGTGCGCCACCCGCTGGTGCAACGCATTGTCGAAGCCTACGAGCGCTTCGAAAATCGCCTGATCGACGAACCTGCGACGCTTTCCGCCGAAAAGGGCAACCGACACGATGCTTGAGCTTGATCTGCAGATGGCGACCGAAGCGCCTGTTCCCTGTGACGCCGAATTCCGCCAATGGTGCGAACTGGCCCTGCGCCAGCGCACTGCCGACTCCGAATTGACCATTCGCCTGGTCGACGAAGAAGAAGGCCGCGAGCTGAACTACACCTGGCGTCAGAAGGATTACGCGACCAACGTGTTGTCGTTCCCTGCCGATGTGCCCGATGAATTGCTGGACATCCCTTTACTGGGCGATCTGGTGATTTGCGTGGCCGTGGTCGAGCGCGAGGCTGCCGAGCAAGGCAAGGAATTGAAGGCCCATTGGGCGCATCTGGTCATTCACGGCTGCTTGCATCTGCTTGGTTACGACCATATAGATGACGACGAAGCCGAAGAAATGGAAGCACTGGAACGAACGTTGCTTGCAGAATTGGGTCATCCTGACCCTTATGCGGACGACGAAACCGAAACATCCCCTATCGTTACAACAAAGGATTCAGAGTAATCGCTATGAGCGAAGATCGATCGAGCAACGGGCAAAAGTCCTGGCTGGGTAAACTCACCCAGGCTTTTGCCCACGAGCCGAAAAACCGTCAGGAGCTGCTGGAGCTGCTGCGCGATGCCCATCAGAACAAGTTGCTGGACAGCGAAGCGCTGGCCATCGTCGAGGGCGCCATCCAGGTCGCCGACCTGCAAGTACGCGACATCATGGTCCCGCGCTCGCAGATGGTCAGCATCAAGGCGACCCAGACACCCCGCGAGTTCCTCCCGGCCGTGGTTGAGTCCGCGCACTCGCGCTATCCGGTGATCGGCGAGAGCCACGACGACGTCATGGGCGTGTTGCTGGCCAAGGACTTGCTGCCGCTGATCCTCAAGGAGAACGGCGACAGCTTCAACATCAAGGATCTGCTGCGTCCGGCCACCTTCGTGCCCGAGTCCAAGCGTCTGAACGTGTTGCTGCGCGAGTTCCGCGCCAACCATAACCACATGGCCATCGTCATCGACGAATACGGTGGCGTGGCGGGTCTGGTGACCATCGAAGACGTGCTGGAGCAAATCGTCGGCGACATCGAAGACGAGCACGACGTTGAAGAAGACAGCTACATCAAGCCACTGCCAAGCGGCGACTTCCTGATCAAGGCCCTGACGCCGATCGAAAACTTCAACGAGTTCTTCGACAGCGAGTTCTCCGACGATGAGTTCGACACCGTCGGCGGCCTGGTGATGAGCGCATTCGGGCACTTGCCAAAACGCAACGAAATCACTGAAATCGGCGCCTATCGCTTTCGCATCCTGAACGCCGACAGCCGTCGCATTCACTTGCTGCGCCTGACACCTATCGCCCGGTAACACTAAGGATTGAAATGCGCTGGATAACCCGCCCCGGCTGGCCCGGTAACCTGCTGGCCGTGGCGGCCGGTGCACTCACCACCCTGGCGCTGGCGCCGTTCGATATCTGGCCGCTGGCGTTGCTGGCGGTCGGTTTTTTCTATGCCGGTTTACGTGAACTGACACCTCGTCAGGCGCTGGGTCGTGGCTGGTGCTTCGGTTTCGGCCTGTTCGGCGCCGGCACCAGTTGGATCTACTACAGCATTCACAACTTTGGCGGAGCCTCGGTGCTGCTGGCCGGAATGCTGATGCTGGCGTTCACCGCTGCGATTGCCTGGTTCTTCGCCCTACCCGCCTGGCTCTGGGCGCGCTGGTTGCGCCGCAACGAAGCGCCATTGGCCGATGCCCTGGCTTTTGCCGCATTGTGGCTGGCACAGGAAGCCTTCCGCGGCTGGTTCCTCACCGGCTTCCCATGGCTCTATTCCGGTTACAGCCAGCTCGACGGCCCGCTCGCCGGATTGGCGCCATTGGGCGGCATGTGGCTGATCTCCTTCAGCCTCGCCCTGACCGCTGCGCTTGTGTACAACCTGCCACGCCTGATCAAGTCTGGACGCAAAGGTTTTATCGTCGCAGGCTTGCTGTTGCTGGCCGCGCCGTGGGTTATCGGCCTGTCGCTCAAGGGCCACGCCTGGACCAGCCCTTCGGGCAACCCGCTGAGCGTCGCGGCTATTCAGGGCAACATCGAACAAAGCATGAAGTGGGACCCCGCGCAGCTCAATGCGCAGCTGGCGCTGTACCGCGACATGAGCTTCAGCTCCAAGCGTGTCGACCTGCTGATCTGGCCGGAAACCGCAGTCCCGGTGCTCAAGGAGTCTGCCGAAGGCTACCTGAACATGATGGGCAACTTCGCCGCCGACCGTCATTCGGCACTGATTACCGGGGTGCCTATTCGTGAGGAAGTCCACCATGAGAAACGCTTTTTCAATGGCATCACCGTGGTCGGCGAAGGCGATGGCACCTACCTCAAGCAAAAGCTGGTGCCGTTTGGCGAGTACGTGCCACTGCAAGATCTGCTGCGGGGACTGATCGCGTTCTTCGACCTGCCGATGTCGGACTTCGCTCGCGGCTCGTCCGATCAAACGCTGCTGCAAGCCAAGGGTTACCAGATTGCTCCCTTCATCTGCTATGAAGTGGTCTACCCGGAATTTGCCGCCAGCCTTTCGGCACGCAGTGATTTGCTGCTGACCATCAGCAACGACACCTGGTTCGGCACCTCCATCGGTCCACTGCAACACCTGCAGATGGCACAGATGCGTGCGCTGGAGGCCGGTCGCTGGATGATTCGTGCGACCAACAACGGCGTCACCGGGTTGATCGACCCATTCGGCAAGATCACCGTGCAGATCCCGCAATTCGAACGCGGCATTCTCTACGGCGAAGTGGTGCCGATGCACAACCTGACGCCTTACCTGCAATGGCGCTCGTGGCCGCTGCTCATCCTTTGTGTGCTGCTGTTTGGCTGGGCATTGCTGGCAAGCCGGATCGCCAAGACGGTTTAAGCGCCGCCTGTTAAAAGATCGCAGCCTGCGGCAGCTCCTACAGGGTAATTGCAATCCGCCGTAGGAGCTGCCGCAGGCTGCGATCTTTTGATCTTCAACGATAAAAAATCAAGTACCCGACCTGCCCCGCCGCCTCATTCAGCAACTGCCCCGATCGCCAGATCGCGTTGAACTCCGGCATCCAGCCACCTAGCGGCCGAGCGTTATCCACACCCAAAAAACCCATCGGTGCCGGCACCACGGTCAAACCCGCCCGCTCGAAACTCCAGACGCTGCGTGGCATATGCCAGGCATGCGTCACCACCACGACCCGCTTCAACCCCAAAGGCTCGAGCGCGTCGGCGGTGAATTGAGCATTTTCCCACGTGGTGCGGCTGCGCCCTTCCTGCCAACGAACCGTGACACCAAAATCATCCTGTAACGAATCGGCCATCAACTTCGCTTCGGTTGGCGGTGTGCCGTAATGCAAACCACCACTGGTCAACACCGGTAAACCCGAAGCCTTGGCCAACCGTGCCGCATAACGCTCACGCTCCAGCGCCAAGCCGGTCGGCTGATCGGAACCCCAGGCAAGGTCACCGCGCTCGCGTCCCGCCCCCAACACCACGATCACATCCGCACGTTCGGCCAGCGTTGCCCATTCGCTGCGGGCCAGCGCTGGTTCACGCTCAAGAGCCTTGGCACTCCACTGTACGACGACCGGCAAACTCATCAACCAGAACCCACCGACACTCAGGGCAAAACATAGCCCTGCAAGGCGTGGTCTTGAGCGGCGCAGCCACCAGGCGAGCGCAAGCAACAGCAAAAGAATGCCGGGCGGCAGAAGAAGTTGTTTAACGAAATAACGAAAGGGCATCGGGCATCTCCAGAGATGCCCGAAGCCTAAGTGGGTTGAAGCAAAGCGACAACTAAGATGGGAGGCCTTTTACTCAAAAAGCCATCATGAGTGACTTCATGCGCCCGCACGGGGCAACAAACACTTGCCTGATCACTTACTTGACCAGCAGGGACCGGACCTTTACCGCGTCTCTGCCAGATAGCTTGTCTTTCAACCAGATAATTTTGGCCGAACGGGGGGCGTCCTTGTGCTTCACTGCTTCTGATGACGAGCATCCTTGCGCCTCACGTTCACTACGGTCCAGGTAAGCCTTGATCAGTTCGAACTCTGCGCGGCTCAACCCGCGAAGTTCCAGCTCCGCCGGACGCTCATCGCGCAACCGGTCCGCTGTGTTTGCAGCATCCAGGGCTAGCCCAAGGCGCTCTATCAGCTTTTCATACAACTCGGGTTTAGTTACTTTTCGTTGTGACTCAACCATCCCTCACCTCATTGAAGATAAGACTCACTCCCCATCTAGAGCTTAGCTTCGCTGAGCAAACCGTTCTGGTGCCGCGACCAACGGCCCTGCGTGCGCAATCAGGGTTTCCCTCGGTAGAGCGCGGTCATGTATGCTACGGCGCTTCCTGTAACTCCACTTCCAGCTCGGCTGGGCATCGAAACGCCACTTTTGGCGTCGTCAGCGTCCAGCGTTGCATTGAAGAGGATTAGGCCACCCCTATTCAGTTCAAAAGTAGCCATGCACGAACTCTACCAGCCCCGTGAAATAGAAGCCGCCGCCCAGTCGTTCTGGGACGAGCAAAAGTCCTTTGAAGTCAGCGAACAGCCAGGCAAGGAGACGTTCTACTGCCTGTCGATGTTCCCTTACCCCAGCGGCAAGCTACACATGGGGCACGTGCGCAACTACACCATCGGCGACGTGATCTCCCGCTATCAGCGCATGCAAGGCAAAAACGTCCTGCAACCCATGGGTTGGGACGCCTTCGGCATGCCGGCGGAAAACGCCGCGATGAAGAACAACGTCGCGCCGGCCAAGTGGACCTACGAAAACATCGCCTACATGAAAACCCAGCTGCGCAGCCTGGGTCTGGCGGTCGACTGGTCGCGCGAAGTCACCACCTGCAAGCCTGATTACTACCGCTGGGAACAATGGCTGTTCACTCGCCTGTTCGAAAAAGGCGTGATCTACCGTAAAAACGGCACCGTGAACTGGGACCCTATCGACCAGACCGTTCTGGCCAATGAACAGGTGATCGACGGTCGCGGCTGGCGCTCCGGCGCGCTGATCGAAAAACGCGAAATTCCGATGTACTACTTCAAGATCACCGCCTACGCGGATGAATTGCTGGAGAGTCTCGACGACCTGCCGGGCTGGCCCGAGCAAGTCAAAACCATGCAGCGCAACTGGATTGGCAAATCCCGCGGCATGGAAGTGCAGTTCCCGTACAACGTCGACTCGATCGGCGAAGCGGGCACACTGAAAGTCTTCACCACCCGTCCGGACACCCTGATGGGCGCAACCTACGTTGCCGTCGCAGCCGAGCACCATTTGGCGACCCTGGCGGCGCAAAACAACCCTGAGCTGCAAGCGTTCATCGCTGAGTGCAAAGGCGGCAGCGTGGCCGAAGCCGACGTTGCCACCCAGGAGAAAAAAGGTCTGCAGACCTCGCTGTTCGTCGAGCACCCGCTGACTGGCGAAAAACTGCCGGTGTGGGTCGCCAACTATGTGCTGATGCACTACGGCGATGGCGCGGTCATGGCTGTCCCGGCGCACGATGAACGTGATTTCGAATTCGCCACCAAGTACGGCCTGCCGATCAAGTCCGTGGTGCGCACCAGCGCCGGCGACGAGAACCCGGCTCCGTGGCAAGACGCCTACGGCGAATACGGCACGCTGATCAATTCCGGTGAATTCGACGGTCTGGACTTCGCGGGCGCGTTTGACGCCATGGAAGTTGCCCTGATCAAGAAAAACCTCGGTGCCTCGCGCACCCAGTTCCGCCTGCGCGACTGGGGTATCAGCCGTCAGCGTTACTGGGGCTGCCCGATCCCGATCATCCACTGCGACACCTGCGGTGACGTGCCGGTGCCGGAAGATCAACTGCCTGTCGTGCTGCCGGAAGACGTCGTTCCCGATGGCGCCGGCTCGCCATTGGCGCGCATGCCCGAGTTCTACGAATGCAGCTGCCCGAAATGCGGCCGGCCTGCGAAACGTGAAACCGATACCATGGACACCTTCGTCGAGTCGTCCTGGTACTACGCCCGTTATGCCTCGCCGCACTATGAAGGCGGCCTGGTGGAAAAATCGGCGGCCGACCATTGGTTGCCAGTGGATCAATACATCGGCGGTATCGAACACGCGATTCTTCACCTGCTCTATGCGCGCTTCTTCCACAAGCTGATGCGCGACGAAGGCCTGGTGAGCTCCAACGAGCCGTTCAAGAACCTGCTGACCCAGGGCATGGTGATCGCCGAGACTTATTATCGTCGCGAAGCCAACGGTGCTTACACCTGGTTCAACCCGGCGGACGTGGTACTCGAGCGCGACAGCAAGGCCAAGGTCATTAGCGCCAAGTTGATCGCAGACGGCTTGCCGGTGGAAATCGGCGGGACCGAGAAGATGGCCAAGTCGAAGAACAACGGCGTCGATCCACAGTCGATGATCGATCAGTTCGGCGCAGACACCTGCCGCCTGTTCATGATGTTCGCCTCGCCACCTGACATGAGCGCGGAATGGTCCGACTCCGGAGTAGAAGGTTCGCACCGCTTCCTCAAGCGCGTCTGGCGTCTCGCTCAAGCGCACGTCACCCAGGGCCTTCCGGGCAAACTGGACGTCGCCACCTTGAACGACGAGCAGAAAGTCATTCGCCGCTCGATCCACCAGGCTATCAAACAGGCCAGCCACGACGTGGGCCAGAACCACAAATTCAACACCGCCATCGCCCAGGTGATGACGCTGATGAACGTGCTGGAAAAAGCCCCGCAAGGCACCGATCAGGATCGCGCGCTGATTCACGAAGGCCTGGAAACCGTTACCCTGCTGCTGGCGCCTATCACGCCGCACATCAGCCACGAACTGTGGCATCGACTGGGTCACGCCGATCCAGTGATCGATGCCGGCTGGCCGGTTCTGGACGACAGCGCTCTGGTTCAAGACAGCCTGCAACTGGTGATTCAGGTCAACGGCAAGCTGCGCGGCCAGATCGAAATGCCGGCCAGTGCCAGCCGCGAAGAAGTTGAAGCCGCCGCACGGGCCAATGAAAACGTGCTGCGCTTTGTCGACGGCCTGACTATTCGTAAAGTGATCGTAGTGCCCGGAAAACTGGTCAATATCGTCGCTAGCTAATTGGATCAGGCGCAAGGTCCATACCTGGCGCCGAACAGAACCTTTCGGGCCGCACGGTCGGCCCACATGGTTTCAAGGGGAGCAACAAGATGATCAAACGCAATTTGCTGGTGATGGGGCTCGCGGTTCTGTTGAGCGCCTGCGGCTTCCAGCTGCGCGGTACCGGCACCGCCGAACTGGCGATCAAGGAACTCGACCTTAGCGCGCGCAACTCATATGGCGAAACCGTGACGTTGATGCGCCAGGTGCTTGAAAGCAGCGGTGTCAAAGTCTATGCCGGCGCACCTTACAAGCTGGTACTCACCGACGAACAGGAAAGCCAGCGCAGCCTCAGCTACTCCGGCGGCGGCCATTCGGCCGAGTATGAGCTGACCAACGTGCTGAACTATCAAATCGTGGGCCGCAACAAACTGTCCCTGCTCGACGACAAACTGCAAGTGCAGAAGGTCTTCATGCACGACGGCAACAACATCACTGGCTCCGACCAGGAAGCCGCCGAAGTGCGCAAGGACATGCGTCGCGACCTCGTGCAACGCATGATGCTGCGCCTGCAACAGCTGTCCCCGGCTCAGCTTGATCAGTTGCAACAGACTGCCGATGCCCGTGCCAAAGCAGAAGCCGACGCGCTGGAAGCAGCACGCAAGGCTGAAGCGAACACTCCGCGTCAGTCACCTCTGCAATTGCCGACCGAGTAAGCCGTACGGGGCGCTCCAGCGCCCCGTTCGCCCCGCCTTATGAAACTAGCCCCCGCCCAGCTCGGCAAACACCTGCAAGGCGCCCTTGCGCCCGTCTACATCATCAGTGGCGATGACCCGCTGTTGTGTCAGGAAGCCGCCGACGCCATCCGCTCTGCTGCCCGCCAGCAAGGTTTTGACGAACGTCAGGTGTTCAGCGCAGACGCCAGTTTCGACTGGGGTACGCTGCTGCAAGCCGGCGCCAGCATGTCGTTGTTCGCCGAAAAGCGTCTGCTGGAATTACGCTTGCCGTCCGGCAAACCGGGCGACAAGGGCGCAGCCGCGCTGATGGAGTATTGCTCGCGTCCGGCTGAAGACACCTTGCTGCTGATCAGCCTGCCAAAGCTTGACGGCAGCGCGCAGAAAACCAAATGGGGCAAGGCGCTGGTCGAAGGCCCTCAGACCCAGTTTGTGCAAATCTGGCCGGTGGATGCCAACCAGCTACCGCAGTGGATCCGTCAGCGCTTGTCCCAGGCCGGGCTTGCCGCCAGCCAGGACGCCGTCGAACTGATCGCAGCAAGAGTGGAAGGCAACCTGCTGGCAGCCGCCCAGGAAATCGAAAAGCTCAAGCTGATGGCCGAAGGTGGCCAGATAACGGTCGAAACCGTACAAGCGGCGGTCGCCGACAGTGCGCGCTTCGATGTTTTCGGGCTGACCGATGCCATTCTTAACGGCGAAGCCGCCCACGCCTTGCGCATGCTCGAAGGCTTGCGCGGCGAAGGCGTCGAACCACCCGTCATTCTTTGGGCGCTGGCCCGGGAGCTTCGGCTGCTGGCCAACCTGTCGCTGCAATACAGCCAGGGCGTACCGCTGGACAAGGCCTTCAGCCAGGCCCGACCGCCCATCTGGGACAAGCGAAAACCCCTGATGGGCAAAGCCCTGCAACGCCATTCGGCGCAGCGCTGGGCGCAACTGCTGCTCGATGCCCAGCGAATCGACGCACAAATCAAAGGTCAGGCCGCAGGTTCGCCGTGGATGAGCCTGAGCCGCTTGTCGCTGTTGATGGCTGGTCAGCGCCTGGCCTTGCCAGCGGAATAAAAGATCGCAGCCTACATGGATCGCATACCTCTGTAGGAGCTGCCGAAGGCTGCGATCTTTTGATCTTGATTCTTGGCGGCCTGATATCCACCACAATTAAAAGCAAAGTCAAAAGATCGCAGCCTTCGGCAGCTCCTACTGGACAGAACCCCCACTTCGGCCGATGATTTGCCCCGCGAAAGCCACCCACCGAGAGAACCGCCCATGAGCAAACACAAGCGGCCCAACAAGGCCAAATCCATCGTCGCCCAGCCACTGTTCCGCAGCCGTCAGGAACAAGCCGGCAAGGGCAAAGGCAGCTACCGCCGCGAAGCCTTCCAGTCTAAAAGCTGGGAGGCTTCTTACTTTCTGGCGGCATAAAGCTTCAACATCACCCCGCTCCCCCTCGGCATGATAAGGTCTGCACCTGATTGGTATTCTCTGGACCTGTGCATGCCCCTTTGTCTTTCCCGTCGTTGGCACCTGCGCCAACTGATTGCTGCCTCCAGCCTTGTTCTGCTTGTCGCCTGCGCGGAAAAACCCACCGCCGCCGACGCGCAACCGCTTCAGACCGCCCCCGTTGCAATCGCCCCGGCCGTCATTCCGCCGGTAGTGCCCGACGGCGACAACCTCGATATCCAGCCGACCCAGACCTTCGATGAATGGGAAGCCGGTTTTCGCAAGGATGCCCTCGCCGCCGGTATCCGCCCGGATGTATTCGACCGCGCCTTTACCGGCGTCACGCCAGACATGAGCGTGATCCGCGCCGACCGCAGCCAACCGGAGTTCACCCGTCCGGTGTGGGAGTACCTCGATGGCGCGCTGTCTGCCGCGCGCGTTCGCAAAGGCCAGGCACTGCTGAGCCAATACGCCGACATCTTGACGACCATCGAGCAGCGCTATGGCGTTGATCGCCAGGCACTCGTTGCGGTTTGGGGCATGGAAAGCAACTTTGGCAGTTTCCAGGGCGACAAATCGGTGATCCGCTCGCTGGCGACCCTGGCCTACGAAGGCCGCCGCCCAGACTTCGCCCACGCACAATTGCTGGCCGCACTGCAAATTCTGCAACAGGGTGATATCACGCCCGAGAAGATGCTCGGCTCCTGGGCCGGCGCCATGGGCCAGACCCAATTCATCCCGACCACCTACCTCACCCACGCGGTAGATTTTGACGGCACCGGTCGCCGCGATATCTGGGGTAGTCCGACCGATGCATTAGCCTCGACCGCCCATTACCTGCAAAGCTCCGGCTGGCAGAAAGGCCAGCCCTGGGGCTTCGAAGTGCAACTGGCGAGCGGTTTCGACTACTCGCTGGCTGATGGTTCGATTCGCAAAAGCGTCTCTGAATGGATGCAAATGGGCATCAAACTTCCCTACGGCGCCCGCGTTCCGGCCGGCTCCGAGCAACTGTCAGCCGCCCTGCTGTTGCCAGCGGGTTATCGCGGCCCGGCATTCCTGATCCTCGACAACTTCCGCGCGGTCCTCAAGTACAACAATTCGTCGTCCTATGCATTGGCGGTAAATCTGTTGTCCGAGCGCTTCACAGGGGCAGGCCTGATCAATGGCGATTGGCCGAAGGATGACTTACCTTTAAGCCGTACCGAGCGAATCGAACTTCAGAGCTTGCTGAGTGCCAACAACTACGACGCGGGTAACGCTGACGGCATCATCGGCGCCAACACCCGCAAGGCCATTCGCAGCGCCCAGCAGTCGCTCGGCTGGCCGGCAGATGGCTACCCGACGCACAAGTTGCTGGAAGGTTTGCGTAACCGCTAAAGGCATCGCGAGCAAGCTCGCTCCCACAGGTGACCGAGTTCCTTCATGGAAATACGGCCGAATGTGGGAGCAGCCGGTCGACGCTCGATTGCTCGCGATGACTGACTATCAGGCAACCAGGATCTAACGCCTGATCACCACATCCTGCTCCAGCCACAACGCCTTGCTCCCCGCATCCAGCCTTACCAACGCCCCCATGGGCAGCGTCAGGTTCGGGTCGCAATGGCCGCTGCGCCAACCGGCAAGCACCGGAATCCGCAATGACTCGAAGGTCTGCTTGAGCAACCTCGCCAGTGCATCCCTGTCCACTCCCGCCACATCCCCCACCAGAACCCCACGCAGCTTCTTCAGCTTGCCGGCCAGGCGCAGATGGGTCAGCAACCGGTCGATGCGATACAACGGCTCGTTGATATCCTCGATAAACAGAATGATCCCATCAGCATCGATTTCGAAAGGCGTGCCCAGGGTCGCGGCAATCATCGACAGATTACCGCCCAGCAAACGCCCATGAGCGATGCCTGGCTCGATTGTGGCCAAAGGGTACGCCACCGGATGCGCCAACAGGCTTCCGGCGCTCAGCTGGCCTCTGAGCAGGCTGAACAACGAAGACTCGGTAGGTTGCTGCTTGTCCCCCAGCAGATCGGCGTTGATCATCGGCCCGTGAAAGGTCACGAACCCCGCATGACGGCTGATGGCCAAGTGCAGCGCAGTAATGTCGCTGTAGCCGACAAACGGCTTGGCATTGCGCCTCAGCAGTTCGAAGTCGATCCGGTCCAGCAAGCGCGGGCTGCCGTAACCGCCGCGCAGACAGAGAATTGCATCGATGGCCGGGTCGGCAAACGCATCATGCAGGTCCTTCAGGCGAACGTCGTCACTGCCGGCAAGGTAGCCGTCGCTCTCAAGGACGCCCGGGAAGATCCGCAGTGAATACCCCCGCGAACGCATCCATTGAAAAGCCTTTTCGGTATCCAGTGCCGCCGGTCCTGCCGGCGCAATCACGCCAATCAGCCCTTCAGCAGGTAATGCCGGAACCTGCGCGTGTTCAGTAACAAGAGGGGGCGAGCGAGTGGTCATCCGTGATTCTCCCTGTGTGAATGCTTCAGCACACAGTAGTCAGGAACGGGGACAAACAGAAGAGGATCAGTTGCCCCGCAGAGCGCAGGAAAAAACTGAACGTGACGTGGCACGGTGGCCAACGCCCGAAAACTGAAATGCCCGCAAGGCGTAAGCCTTGCGGGCATTGTGGGTCAGGACGACATCAACTCGGCCTTGACCAGCTTCGCTTGCTCGTCGGCATGGTACGAGGAACGTACCAGCGGACCGGAAGCGACGTTCTTGAAGCCCATCTTGTAACCTTCCTCGGCGAACCAGGCGAAGGTGTCCGGGTGCACGAAACGCTGCACCGGCAAGTGACTGCGCGACGGTTGCAGGTACTGACCCAGGGTCAGCATGTCGATGTCGTGTTCGCGCATGCGCTGCATGACTTCGATGACTTCTTCGTCGGTTTCGCCCAGACCCAGCATCAAACCGGACTTGGTCGGAATGTGCGGCATCATCTGCTTGAATTTCTGCAGCAGGGTCAGCGACCACTGGTAATCCGAACCCGGACGCGCAGCCTTGTACAGACGTGGCACGGTTTCCAGGTTGTGGTTGAACACATCCGGCGGCTCGGCGGCGGTGATGGCCAGCGCCACGTCCATCCGGCCACGGTAGTCCGGGACCAGGGTCTCAAGCTGCACGTTCGGCGACAACTTGCGGATTTCACGGATGCAGTCGGCGAAGTGCTGGGCACCGCCGTCACGCAGGTCATCGCGGTCTACCGAGGTGATCACCACGTACTTCAGTTTCAGGTCGGCGATGGCGATGGCCAGGCTTTCCGGTTCGTTGACGTCCAATGGCTTCGGACGACCATGGCCCACGTCGCAGAACGGGCAGCGACGGGTGCAGATGTCGCCCATGATCATGAAGGTCGCAGTGCCGCCGGAGAAGCATTCGCCGAGGTTCGGGCAAGAGGCTTCTTCGCAGACACTGTGCAGCTTGTGTTTACGTAGCAGGGCCTTGATGCGGTCGACTTCCGGGGAAACCGGGATGCGTACGCGAATCCAGTCAGGCTTTTTCGGCAATTCGGTGGTCGGAATGATCTTCACCGGGATGCGCGCAACCTTTTCGGCGCCGCGCAGCTTTACGCCAGCTTCCACTTTGGCTCGCGGGGCCGGGCGCTCGGTAACATCCAGCGTCGGGATCATGGTTTGCACAGCGTCTTGCGCAGTAGTCATATCAGTCGATTCCGCCCGTTAGGGTCGTCTGCTCAGCATAGTCGAGGTGTTTGACGAGCTGCGCACGCAGCCGGGCACTTACCTCGGCAAATTCAATCGGCCCGGTGTGATCGCGTAGCTGGGTCATGGCCAGCCCGGCGTATCCACAGGGGTTAATCCGGCGAAACGGCTCCAGGTCCATATCCACGTTCAAGGCCAGGCCATGAAAGGAGCAACCGTGGCGGATCCGCAGACCCAGAGAAGCGATTTTTGCACCATTGACGTAAACGCCCGGCGCATCGGCCTTGGCCACGGCGGTTACACCGTAGCTGGCCAGCAACTCAATCAGGCACTGCTCCATCCGGCTGACCAGATCGCGCACGCCGAAACCCAGCTTGCGCACGTCCAGCAGCAGATAAGCCACCAACTGACCCGGGCCGTGGTAAGTCACTTGACCACCACGGTCGACCTGCACCACCGGGATATCGCCGGGAAGCAGCAGATGCTCAGCCTTGCCGGCCTGACCCTGGGTGAAAACCGGCGGATGCTCGACCAGCCAGATCTCATCGGCGCGGTCGCTGCCGCGCTCGTTGGTGAACCGTTGCATGGCATGCCAGACCGGCTCGTAAGCCAGCTGGCCGAGCTCGCGAAAGCCCAGCGGTTCGGACATCACAGCACCATGTGCACGAAGCCGGTAGCCCGCAACTCGCTGTTGATGTCGTACAGCTGTTCTTGACCGGTAGCGATGATGTGCAACTGGATGGTCGTGTACTTGCCATTGGTACTCTGGCGCTCGGCCAGAGTCTTGTGGTCTACAGTGGCGTGCTTCTCAAGGATCGCGATGATCTTGTCCTTGAAGCCAACACCGGTATCGCCGATCACCTTGATCGGGTAATCCGCGCAGGGGAATTCGATCTTTGGCGCCTTTACTTCGGTATCTGTCATGGCGTAACGGCCTCGTAAGCCGTGGCAACGGACATGGCCCCGCTCCGGATCGGAACGGGGCCATGCAGGTCCACACTAAATTCAGTTGAACAAGCCGTAGAAGAATAGACGGATGCTATCCCACATGCGGCGGAAGATACCACCTTCGTCGACCGCGTCCAGAGCGATCAGGTTGGCGCTGTGCACCACCTTGTCGTCCAGCTTCACTTCGACTTTACCAATCACGTCGCCCTTGGCGATCGGTGCGACCAGTTGCGGGTTCATGGTCATGCTGGCAGCGAGCTTTTTCAGCTGGCCTTTTGGCAGGGTCATGGTCAGGTCTTCAGCCAGGCCGGCTTTGACCTGGTGGGTGGTGCCCTTCCAGACTGGAGCCTGAGCCAGCTCGGCGCCTTTCTGATAGAAGGTCTGGGTTTCGAAGAAGCGGAAACCGTAGGTCAGCAGCTTCTGGGTTTCAGCGGCGCGGGCGCTTTCGCTGTTGGTGCCGAACACCACGGCGATCAGGCGCATGCCGTCACGTACCGCCGAAGACACCATGCAATAGCCGGCTTCTTCGGTGTGACCGGTTTTCAGACCGTCAACGGTCTTGTCACGCCACAGCAGCAGGTTGCGGTTGGGTTGCTTGATGCCGTTCCAGAAGAACTCTTTCTGCGAGTAGATCGCATAGTGAGCCGGGTCTTCGTGGATGATCGCGCGCGCCAGAACGGCCATGTCGTGAGCCGTGGAATAGTGCTCAGGGTTTGGCAGACCGGTCGGGTTCATGAAGTGACTGTTGGCCATGCCCAGATCGGCAACGGTCTTGTTCATGAGGTCGGCGAACGCGTCTTCGCTGCCGGCGATGTGCTCGGAGAGCGCGACGCTGGCGTCGTTGCCCGACTGGATGATGATGCCGTGCAGCAGGTCGCTGACAGTGACCTGCGAGCCCACCTTGATGAACATCCGCGAACCGCCGGTACGCCAGGCGTTTTCGCTGACGGTCACCGGATCGTTTTCACCGATCTGGCCGCGACGGATTTCCAGGGTCGCAATGTACGCCGTCATCAGCTTGGTCAGGCTGGCGGGCGGCAGACGCTGGTCACCGTTGTTCTCGACCAGCACGTTGCCGCTGCTGGCGTCCATGAGCACATAGGCTTTAGCGGCCAGTTGCGGTGGCGACGGCATCATCTCGACCGCGAAAGCCGCGGGTGAGAGGAGCAGCGGGACTAGCAGGCACAGGCGTTTGGCAAAGGTGGTGATGTTCATCCGTCTCTCGAAATCGCTAATGGAAACTGCCCTATGGGCAAAACTAATCAGACAGCCTGCAAGGCACGGAGCCTGCGGGTTGTCGCGTGTTCAGTTGTTCACTCTCTAACCCTTGCCGGGCTTTTGTTGTTCGACGAGCCAACAACTCAGGTTCGCCCCCCAAACCGCAAGCGAACCTTGAATCAGGAATTACTTATTCGGCAGTCACCAGGCTCGGCGAACCGAGATTGGCCAGACGCACGCTGTTTTGCACTTGGGTGATTTCACCCTGCGAACCGATTGGCCCCAGGCGAACCCGATGCAGCGTCTGTTGATTGCGTACGATCGAGCTGATGAACACCGGAGCGCTCACCATCCCGCTCAACTTCGATCTCAGGAGTTCTGCAGCGTCCGGGTTGGCGAACGCGCCCACCTGCAGATACTGGCCAGAGGCTGGTACAGAAGCGTTTTTTTTTGCATCGATTTGCACGGGCACAACGGCCGCGGCGTGTTGCTGCGGCGGTGGCGTCCATTGCTCGACGGTGCCGGCCGAAGCCGTAATCACCGGTGCACTATTTTGCGCGACTTGTGGCTCGTTGAGCATCAACGGTGCTGGCCGGCCTTTTGCCGCCCACCACTCTTGTGGGTCGATGCCTTCAACCTTGACCCGTGCAGTACCAATCTCGGCATACCCGAGCTTCTTGGCCGCCGCATAGGACAAGTCGATGATGCGGTCCGAATAGAACGGCCCACGGTCGTTGACCCGCAGGATCACGCTCTTGTTGTTGTCCAGGTTGGTCACCCGAACGTAACTGGGTAACGGTAGGGTCTTGTGTGCGGCACTCATGCCATACAGGTCATACACTTCGCCGTTGGCGGTGTTCTGACCGTGAAACTTGGTGCCGTACCAGGACGCCGTGCCCGAGGCGACATAACGCTTGGATTCGGCCAGCGGGAAGTAGGTCTTGCCCAACACGGTATACGGGTTGGCCTTGTAGGGGCCGGAGTGCAGGGTCGGCGTGGCGTCGGGAATGCGTGAGATGTCCACATCCCACCACGGCGCGCCGTCTTTATGGGCACGGTTGATATCCAGGCCGGGTGTTGCGCGTACGGCGGTCGAATATTTTTGTTGCGGCGCACGGCTGGTCGAACAACTGACCACGAGCAACGACAACGCGGCGAAAGCCACCAGCCTCAGGGGTTTGCGGATTGGCGATGCCAGCATTACTTGACGCCCCGTGCTTGGACCAGCATTTCAGACAACTGATGTACAGCCATGGCGTACATCACGCTGCGGTTATAACGCGTAATCGCGTAAAAATTATTCAGGCCCATCCAGTATTCAGGGCCATTGTCACCTTCCAGCCGGAAAGCGGTGACCGGCATATCATCGCGCAGCGCATCATGACTCGACCAGCCCAACGCCCGCAACTCCCCGACGGTTTTCGTCGGCTCGATGCCCGTCGTCAAGCCGTCGTCGACCTGATCGCCGCGCACATCGGCCCGGCTGACCACCGGCTCGCCAGCCACCCAGCCGTGACGCTTGAAATAGCTGGCAACACTGCCGATGGCATCGTCTGGATTGGTCCAGATATTGATGTGGCCATCACCGTCAAAATCCACCGCATAGGCGCGAAAACTGCTCGGCATGAACTGCGGCAAGCCCATGGCACCGGCGTACGAGCCTTTAAGCGTGAGCGGATCGACCTGCTCTTCGCGGGCCAGCAGCAGGAACTCACGCAATTCCTTACGGAAAAACTCGGCACGTGGAGGGTAGTCGAAACTGAGGGTCGACAAGGCGTCGATCACCCGATAATTGCCGGTATTTCGGCCGAAAAAGGTTTCAACACCTATGATCGAAACAATAACTTGCGCCGGCACGCCGTATTCCTGCTCCGCGCGAGCCAGTGCCGCTTCGTGCTGACGCCAGAAGTCCACGCCCCGGGCGATCCGCGCATCGGTCAGGAACATCGGGCGATATTCCTTCCATTGCTTGACCCGCTCGGCCGGCTTGGAGATCGCGTCGAGAATCGCTTGTTTGCGCTCGGCTTCGCGGAACACGCCCATCAGCTGTTCGCCAGCAAAACCATAGTCGCGGGTCATTTCACCGACGAATTCGGCCACTTGGGGCGAGCCTTCATAATCGCCGGCCAGCACTTCCTGCGCTGCACCAAGGATGCTTACCAGGCCGACCCACGGAGCGTATCGAGTCGCCCAGCCACGCATTACTTGCATTGAAATCTTCACCTTATTCAAACCTGTGCGATCCACTTACGATGGGTATGGATCGACATCAAAACCCCAAACGCTGACAGCAACGTCACCAGCGAAGTTCCGCCATAGCTAATGAACGGCAACGGCACCCCCACCACCGGCAACAGGCCGCTGACCATACCGATGTTGACGAAAACATAAACAAAAAACGTCATGGTCAGGCTGCCGGCGAGCAATTTGCCGAACAGCGTCTGCGCCTGAGCGGTAATCACCAGCCCACGGCCAATCAACAGCAGGTAAATCAGCAGCAAGGCACAAATGCCCACCAGACCGAACTCTTCACCCATCACCGCGATGATGAAGTCAGTGTGGCTTTCCGGCAGGAAGTCCAGGTGCGACTGGGTGCCCAACAGCCAGCCCTTGCCAAACACACCACCGGAACCGATGGCGGCCTTGGACTGAATGATGTTCCAGCCAGTGCCGAGCGGATCGCTCTCCGGGTCGAGGAAGGTCAGGATCCGCTGCTTCTGGTAGTCATGCATGATGAAGAACCACATGGCGACGGCCACCGGCACGGCCGCCGCGACCACGCTGAGAATCCAGCGCCAGCGCAGGCCACCCATGAACAGCACGAAAGCACCGCCCGCGAGGATCAGCAACGACGTGCCGAGGTCTGGCTGGCGGACGATCAAGATGAACGGCAACCCGATCAGGAACAGACTGACCCCGACGTGCTTGAGTTGCGGCGGCAACGTGCGCTTTGACAGGTACCAGGCAATGGTTGCCGGCATCAGGATCTTCATGAATTCCGAGGGCTGGAAGCGGATCACCCCGGGAATGTTGATCCAGCGCGTCGCACCCATGGCGTTGTGGCCCATCACGTCCACCACCACCAGCAAGATCACCCCGAGCACATAGCCCAGCGGCACCCAACGGGCCATGAAACGCGGCTCGAACTGGGCGATGACGATCATCGACACCAGGCCGATACCAAACGACGTCGCTTGTTTGGCCAGCAAGTCCCAGCTCTTGCCACTGGCCGAATACAACACGAACAGGCTGCCGGCAGCGAGGATCAGCAGCAGGATCAGCAACGGGCCGTCGATGTGCAGGCGTTGCAACAGCGTCGCGCGGCGACGCATCACATCCTCACTGGAGAGGATGCGATCAAAATTACTCTTCACGGGCCGTAGCCTCCGCGCTGATAGGGCTGTCGAACTCGGGTTTGAGTCGGCCGTCCGGGCCCAGGAGCCAGGCATCCATGACTTGCCGCACCACTGGCGCCGCGACACCGGAGCCGGACTCACCGTTCTCGACCATCACCGCGACGGTGATTTTCGGGTTGTCGGCCGGCGCAAAACCGACGAACAAGGCGTGGTCACGGTGGCGTTCCTGAACCTTGGAGCGGTCGTACTTCTCACCCTGTTTGATCGCGACCACCTGGGCGGTACCGGATTTACCGGCAATCCGGTATTGCGAGCCGATCGCCGCTTTACGCGCAGTGCCGCGAGCACCGTGCATCACTTGCTGCATGCCGTGGTTGACCTTGGTCCAGTCCGACGCATCACGCAGAACGATGTCCGGCATCGGGTTCGGGTCCAACGGCTTCTGGCCTTCGATGGTTTTCGCCAGGTGCGGACGGTTCCACTTGCCCTTGTTGGCGACCAGCGCGGTGGCCTGGGCCAGCTGCAACGGGGTGGACTGCATGTAGCCCTGACCGATCCCCAGAATCAACGTTTCACCCGGGAACCAGGCCTGACGACGGGTTGCGCGCTTCCATTCGCGGGACGGCATCAGCCCCGGCGATTCCTCGAACATGTCCAGCGAGACCTTCTGGCCGATGCCGAACTTGCCCATGTACGCCGACAACCGATCAATCCCCAGCTTGTGCGCCAGGTCATAGAAGTAGGTGTCGTTGGAACGCATGATCGCCGTGTCCAGATCCACATAGCCGTCGCCGGTGCGGTTCCAGTTACGGTATTTGTGATCGTAGTTGGGCAGCATGTAGTAACCGGGGTCGAAAACCCGGGTCGAAGCGGTCACCACGCCGGAGTCCAGCCCGGCAATCGCCACGGCCGGCTTGATGGTCGAACCTGGCGGATACAGACCGCGCAGCACGCGGTTGAACAGTGGCCGGTCGATCGAGTCACGCAACTCGGCGTAGGCCTTGAAGCTGATGCCGGTCACGAACAGGTTCGGGTCGAAACTCGGCTGACTGACCATCGCCAGCACTTCGCCAGTGTTCGGGTCCAGCGCGACTACCGCACCACGGCGCCCGCCCAGAGCGGCTTCGGCAGCTTCCTGCAACTTGATGTCCAGGCTCAGGACGATGTCCTTGCCGGGAATCGGATCGGTACGCTTGAGCACCCGCAGCACGCGGCCACGGGCGTTGGTCTCGACTTCTTCGTAGCCGACCTGACCGTGCAATTCCGGCTCGTAGAAACGCTCGATGCCGGTTTTACCAATTTGATGGGTGCCGCTGTAAGCCACCGGGTCCAGAGACTTGAGCTCTTTTTCGTTGATCCGCCCCATATAACCGACCGAGTGCGCAAAGTGCGTGCCCTGCGGATAGTGCCGCACCAGCTGCGCAACCACTTCGACGCCTGGCAGGCGGAACTGATTCACCGCGATCCGGGCGATTTGCTCTTCCGACAGCTCGAACAGGATCGGCACCGGCTCAAACGGTCGGCGTCCCTGCTTCATGCGTTTTTCGAAGACCACCCGGTCTTCGGGCGTCAGTTGCAGCACTTCGACGATCACATCGAGCACTTGCTTCCAGTCGCCGGAGCGCTCGCGGGTCATGCTCAGGCTGAAGCTGGGCCGGTTATCGGCCACCACCACACCATTGCGGTCGTAGATCAAGCCGCGAGTCGGCGGAATCGGCTGAACGTGGACGCGGTTGTTTTCCGACAGGGTCGAGTGGTACTCGTACTGAATCACCTGCAGGAAATACAGCCGCGCGATCAGCACGCCGATCAGCGTGACCACCGCAATTGCCCCGAACACGACCCGGCCGCGCACCAGACGGGCGTCTTTCTCGTGGTCCTTGATGCGGATCGGCTGAGACATGGGGGCGCTGAACTACTTGTGGTAAGGGTGCCCGGACAGCACGGTCCAGGCGCGATACAGCTGTTCACCGATCAGGATCCGCACCAGCGGGTGCGGCAGGGTCAGTGGCGACAGCGACCAGCGCTGATCAGCCCGCGCACAGACTTCCGGCGCCAGCCCTTCGGGGCCGCCGACCATGAAGTTCACCGTGCGCGAGTCCAGCCGCCAGCGGTCCAGTTCGACCGCCAGTTGCTCGGTGCTCCAGGGCTTGCCGTGAACTTCGAGGGTAACGATGCGCTCGTTCGGGCCGACCTTGGCCAGCATGGCTTCGCCTTCCTGACGAATGAAACGCGCCACGTCAGCGTTCTTGCCACGGGTGTTGAGCGGTATTTCCACCAGTTCCAGCGCCAGCTCGGAAGGAAGACGCTTGGCATATTCATGCCAGCCTTCTTCCACCCATTTGGGCATGCGTGAACCGACAGCGATCAGACGCAGTCGCACAGCGAACCCTTATTGCTGGTCTTTGTTGAGCTTGGTGAAGTGCTCGTGGCCGACTTCAGGGCTGTGGTGCTTGCCATCGGTGGCACGGCTCAGCTCGGCACCTTCCCACAGACGCTCCAGGTCGTAGAACTGGCGGGCCGAGGCGGTCATCATGTGTACGATGACATCGTCCATGTCCAGCAGCACCCAGTCACTGTCGCCCTTGCCTTCTTCACCCAGCGGCTTGACGCCTTGGGCCTTGACCGCTTCGCGGACCTTATCCAGCATCGCGCCGATCTGGCGGTTGGAAGTACCGGTAGCGATGATCATGAAGTCAGTGATGCTCTGCTTTTCACGAACGTCGATCACCAGAATGTCCTGGGCCTTGACGTCTTCCAGGGCCGCTACGGCGACCTTGACCAGCTCTTCGCCGACGAGTGCCAGGCCGGTTACAGCCGTTACTGGCAGCGGGGCGCTCTTGAATGAACCTTTGCGCTTTACTTTAGTTACGTCTTTGTCAGTCATATAAAACTCGTTTTGCTCGTATGTTCGGGCGCTTCAATACACGTTGTTGCCACGTGCCTCAAAGCACTCCTATTCAGTTCGACGCACGGTAAAGTCCGTGCGCATCGATGTAGGCCAGGACCGCGTCGGGCACCAGGAAACGTACCGACTTACCGCTGGCCAGCAGTTGACGGATCTGGGTGGCGGATACCGCGAGCGGCGTCTGCCAGACGAATGCAATCTGTCCGCTCGGCCCTTTGAGGGCCAACGGGTCGCTCACCGAGCGCGCTGCCAGCAGGTTGCGCAAGGCATCCGGCGGTTCGCTGTCGGCATCCGGGCGTTGCAGCACCAGGATGTGGCAATGCTGGAGCAACTCTTCCCAGCGGTGCCAAGTGGGCAGGCCGCAAAATGCGTCCCAGCCCAAAAGTAGAAACAACTGGTCGTCAGCGGCGAGATCCGCGCGCATCAGCTCCAGGGTGTCGATGGTGTAGGACGGCTTGTCGCGCTTGAGCTCGCGGTCGTCCACCACCAACGGTGCTATACCGGCCACCGCGCATTCGACCATCGCCAGACGGTCCTGCGCCGAGACCTGCGGCGTATCCCGATGCGGTGGCCTGGCGCTGGGCGTCAGGCGCAACTCATCGAGGGCCAGTTCCTCGGCCACTTCCAGCGCACTGCGTAAATGGCCGATGTGCACCGGATCGAAGGTCCCGCCCAAGACGCCAATGCGCCGAGGACAGGGTTCGCTGGCGGTCACTGCGACGTTCTGGCCGAGATCGCCCAAGTCAGACCGGCTCCTGGCCGCGCAACTGGCCATCACCGACCACGATGTACTTCTCGCAGGTCAGACCTTCGAGGCCCACCGGGCCGCGGGCGTGCAGCTTATCAGTAGAAATGCCAATCTCCGCACCCAATCCGTATTCGAAGCCATCGGCGAAGCACGTCGGGGTGTTGATCATCACCGAGGCCGAATCGACTTCAGCCACAAAACGCCGGGCTTCGCCCTGGTGTTCGCTGACGATCGAGTCGGTGTGGTGCGAGCCGTAATGGTTGATGTGCTCGATCGCCTGGTCCAGACCGTCGACCACCAGGATCGACAGAATCGGCGCCAGGTATTCGGTGCTCCAGTCTTCCTCGGTCGCGGCCACGGCGTCGATGATCGCCCGGGTGCGCTCGCAACCGCGCAGCTCAACGCCTTTTTCGCGGAACTGTGTAGCCATCGCCGGCAGGAATTCCTGGGCGACCGCCTGATCGACCAACAGGGTTTCCATGGCGCCGCAGATGCCGTAACGGTAAGTCTTGGCGTTGAACGCAATGCGCTGGGCTTTCGGCAGCTCGGCGTGGGCACTGACATACACGTGGCAGATGCCGTCCAGGTGCTTGATCACTGGTACGCGAGCGTCGCGGCTGACCCGTTCGATCAGACCCTTGCCGCCGCGCGGTACGATCACGTCGACGTACTCGGGCATGGTGATCAGCGCGCCGACGGCGGCACGGTCGGTGGTTTCGACCACTTGCACCACGGCGGCCGGCAAACCGGCCTCGGCCAGACCGCGCTGAATGCAGGCGGCAATGGCACGGTTGGAATGAATGGCCTCGGAACCACCGCGCAGGATGGTGGCATTGCCCGATTTCAGGCACAGGCTCGCGGCATCGATGGTCACGTTCGGCCGCGACTCATAGATGATCCCGACCACGCCCAGCGGCACGCGCATCTTGCCGACCTGAATACCCGACGGCCGGTAGCTCATGTCGCGGATCGAACCGACCGGGTCGGGCAGCGCCGCCACCTGACGCAAACCGACGATCATGCCGTCGATGCGTGCGGGGGTCAGGGCCAGACGTTCGAGCATGGCCGGCTCAAGCCCATTGGCCCGGCCAGCGGCCAGATCCAGTTCATTGGCGGCGGTCAACTCGGCGCGAGCGTTATCCAAAGCGTTGGCGGCAGCCAGCAGGGCGCGGTTTTTCTGCCCGGTACTGGCACGGCCGATCACGCGGGAAGCGTCGCGGGCAGCGCGACCCAAGCGGGTCATGTAGTCAAGAACGGACTCAGTCATGGTCTCTGTGGTCTTGGCAAAGAGGAAAGCGGCAGATTATAGCTGTCGCGCGCGCCTACTAACAGCAGTGACGGGCGGATGGTCGAAATGGGCAGTGTTCAGCCTCGATTAAGTCAGGAGTTGTTATCATTCCGTCACATTTAGCCTGATCAATTCGGCCGCTATGCCCATTCTGACCACTGCGAAACTGCCAAAAGCCCTGCCTGACAGCTTTTTCAACCGTGATGCTCAGCTGCTTGCCTGTGAATTGCTGGGCAAAGTGATCCGCCATCGAGTCGGTGAGCTGTGGCTTTCGGCGCGGATTATCGAGACCGAAGCCTATTACTGCGAAGAAAAAGGCAGCCACGCCTCCCTCGGCTACACAGAAAAGCGTAAGGCGTTGTTTCTGGATGGCGGCCACATCTATATGTATTACGCCCGCGGTGGCGATTCGCTGAACTTCAGCGCCCGTGGGCCGGGCAATGCAGTGCTGATCAAATCGGCTTATCCCTGGGTCGATGACATCTCCGGCCCGGCGAGCCTGGCGCAGATGCTGCTCAACAACCCCGACGCCAATGACCGACCGCGCCCCTCGCAAAAGCTCTGCGCCGGCCAGACCTTGCTGTGCAAGGCGCTGGGCCTGAAAGTGCCGACCTGGGATGCCAAGCGCTTCGATCATGAAGTGCTGTTTGTCGAAGACGTCGGCACACCTCCCCCGCATGTCATCCAGACCACACGTCTGGGCATTCCCCACGGCCGCGACGAACACCTGATGTACCGCTTCGTCGACAGCGCTTATGCACCCTACTGCACCCGGAACCCTCTGCGACGCGGCCAGGTCGAAGACCGCGACTATTTCCTGATCTGAAACACGATCAAACCGTGGTTATTTTCTGATCTGAAACACTATCCCCCGTAGGAGCTGCCGCAGGCTGCGATCTTTTGATCTTAAAAGATCGCAGCCTGCGGCAGCTCCTACGGGGCCAATAAATGAAATGGAGTTGTTTTTATGGGCCCATGGCTCGATAGCCTGACCGTCTGGTTGACGGTAAACCCGCAATGGCTGGCGGTGGCGGTATTGATAGTGGCCTGCGTTGAATGCCTGGCAATTGTCGGGTTGATTGTGCCCGGCACGGTGTTGCTGTTTGCCATCACGGTGTTGGCCGGCAGTGGCGCACTGTCGCTGGGCGAAACGCTGCTGATGGGCTTCCTTGGCGGTGTATTCGGCGATCTGCTGTCGTATTTCCTGGGCAGACACTTCCACCAGAATATTCGGCGTTTGCCGGGGCTGCGCCACCATCCGGAATGGATCAGCGGTGCCGAAAGCTATTTCCAGCGCTATGGCATTGCAAGCTTATTGGTCGGGCGCTTTATCGGCCCGTTGCGGCCGATGTTGCCAATGGTGGCCGGGATGTTCGACATGCCGTTCCCGCGTTTCTTTGCTGTCAGTTTGCTGGCGGGTGCAGGCTGGTCGGTGGTCTATCTGCTGCCGGGCTGGGCCACGGGCGCGGCGATTCGCCTGCCGCTGCCGGCAGGTTTCTGGTCTCAAGCCGGACTGGTGGTCGGCAGCATCGCGGTGCTGGTGGGCCTGAGCATCAATAGCAGCTTGCGCGGTCATCGCCAGGTCACCGCACTGATCGCCGGCCTTAGCCTGGTGATACTCGGTGGACTGTTTATGGGTTACCCGCATCTGAGCGCCATCGATCAGGGCTTGATGACGCTGGTTCAGGAACACCGCAGCCCGCTGCTGGATGAAGTCGCCGTGATGCTCACCCTGATCGGCGAATTCAAAAACATGCTGGTGATCAGCGCGGTGCTGACGATCCTGCTGCTGGTCACGCGGCAATGGCGGCACATGATCTTCGCGGGCAGCACGCTGCTGATCACCGCGCTGGCGAACACCGGAACCAAGAACCTGTTCGCCCGGATGCGCCCGGACGTACTGACCGACCCACTGACCAGCTACAGCATGCCCAGTGGTCATTCGTCAGGCTCGTTTGCGTTGTTCCTGACCCTGGCGGTACTGGCCGGCCGAGGCCAGCCAACGCGCATGCGCCTGACCTGGCTGCTGCTCGGGTGTTTGCCGGCTGCATCCATCGCCCTGTCGCGGGTTTATCTCGGCGCGCACTGGCCAACCGATGTACTGGCCGGTGCGACGCTCGCGGCTTGCGTGTGTGCCGCCAGCCTGGCGTTGACCCAGCGCCAGACACTTCTGAACCCGATGCCGGCCAAGGTCTGGTGGCTGGTTTTGCCGGTGATGGTGGCATTATTCGCGTTCTTCGCGCTGTGGCACTTGCCTCAAATGATGTCGCGGTATGCCTACTGACGAACCTCAGGCAAACAACTCACCCTGCAACTCATCCAGCAACGCCTGAATCGCATCCAGACGTTGTTGCGGGTCGTCGAGTTGCAGCAGGTCGATCTTGTCCAGCTCGGAAAATGGCAGCAGATACGCCAACTGATTCGCCAGCGATTGCTGGCCAGTGGCTTCGGTCCCCATGTTCAGAGCCTCGACCATCGGGTGTTCGGCCAGCGCCCTGAGCAAGGCAATGAGGTCGGCGTCTTCATCCTGCAAGGGTTGCTCGGGCAGATCATCCAGCCACTCGACATCGGCGACGGTCAGCTGGTCGCGCTGGACCTCGGTGCGCAGCACATGAAAGCGTCGCCCTCCCTGAACCCGAATGCCCAGCAGGCCGTTGTCCTGCTGTTTGAAGTCGGTGATCAACGCTTCGCAGCCGACCCGTGCATACCCCTCGGGCGCGACACCCACTTCATCGCCATCCAGAATGCACACCACACCAAAGCCTGCGCCCTGTTTCATGCAGCGGCCGATCATGTCCAGATAGCGCGCCTCGAAGATCTGCAAATCGAGGATGCAACCGGGAAACAACACTGTGTTCAGCGGGAAAAGCGCCAGGCTCATAGAGATTTCCTTAAACCACCATCGACACCGCCAACGGCAGGAACACCGCCGTGGCCACACCCATCAGGCTCATCGCCAACGCGGCAAATGCACCGCACTCTTCATTTTCCTGCATCGCCACCGCCGTGCCGACGGCGTGGGCGGTCATGCCCAGCGCCATGCCCCGAGCTTCAGGGCTATGGACCCCCAGGCGCGTCAAAAGACTCGGGCCGAAAATCGCTCCAATCACCCCGGTGATCAACACGAACACCGCCGCCAACGCTGCCACTCCGCCAATCTGCTCGGCCACCAGCATGGCAATCGGCGAGGTGACCGATTTGGGTGCCATGGTCATCAGAATCATGTGCTCGGCGCCAAACCACCAACCGAGCAACACGCCCATGCCGGTGGCAACCACTCCCCCTATCACCAGCGTAGTAAAAATCGGCCAGAACAGCTGCCGAATCCGCCGCAGGTTCAGGTACAGCGGCACCGCCAGCGCAACAGTTGCCGGCCCCAGCAGGATACTGAGGATCTCGGTGCTTCTGCGGTATTCGGCGTACGTCAGCCCACACGCGAGCAACACGCCAATCACCAGTAGCATCGATACCAGTACCGGCTGCAGAAAAATCCAGCGGGTCTTCTCGAACGCCGCCAGCACCAGTTGATACGCGCCCAGGGTAATGCCGATGCCGAACAACGGATGATGAATCACTGCTGCCAATGCACCCTGCCAATCGAAGATCATGACGACTCCTCCGAACGAGCCGCATGGCGCTTGATCAGCCGTTGCATCAGCACTCCGGCAAAGGCCATGGACAACAGCGCCGACAACACCAGGGCGCCAACGATGGCCCAGAAGTCCGCGGCGATATCAGCGGCGTAAACCATCACGCCCACCGCCGGCGGCACCAGCAGCAACGGCAAATAACGCAGCAGACTGCCCGCCGCCAGGTTCAGGGGCTCAGCCACTTCGCCGCGAATGACCAGGAACCCCAGCAGCAACAGCAAGCCGATAATCGGTCCCGGCAGCACCGGCAAAAACAAATGGTTGAGGGCCGTGCCAAGCAATTGAAACAGCACCAGCCAGGTCAGGCCGCGTAACAACATCCGTCATCTCCAGCAAAACTCGTCCCCCACATGCGGGCCGGACATTATAAGCATGGCACCTGCTATGCATGGGTATTCGCCAAAGGTATTGAGGCTTGACCGGATCTAATCGCCATGTTGATCTAAAGTGGTTCGTTCGGGGCCAAATCCCCACCCTGAAAAACTATAAAACCGATGACCCAAGGAGAGTCTCAATGCCCTATGTTCCCGTTGCAGAGCTCAAAGATTATGTCGGCAAGGAACTCGGACGTTCCGAATGGCTCACCATCGATCAGGACCGCATCAACCTGTTCGCTGAGGCTACAGGCGATTATCAGTTCATCCACGTTGACCCGGTAAAAGCCGCACAAACCCCGTTTGGCAGCACGATCGCCCACGGTTTCCTGTCGCTGTCGCTGATCCCGAAACTGATGGAAGACATCATGGTCCTGCCGCAAGGCGTGAAGATGGTGGTCAACTACGGCCTGGACAGCGTGCGCTTCATTCAACCGGTGAAGGTCGACTCCAGAGTCCGTCTCAAGGTCGAACTGTCTGAAGTCACCGAGAAGAAACCCGGCCAATGGCTGCTCAAGGCCACCGCCACGCTGGAAATCGAAGGCTCGGATAAACCTGCGTACATCGCTGAACCGCTGTCGCTGGCATTCGTGTAACCCCTGCCGGATGCGAAGCGAACAGACCGCGTAAAAACGTAGCGAGCGAAGGAAAGACAAGGCGAAAAAAGGTGAGGACGCGGAGTTTACGTGTTGTAAATGAGCAGTCCGAACCTTTTTTCAACGCAGTATTTCCGAGCGCAGTAGTTTTTACGCGGTCGGAGTTCTTACTGTTTCGCACCGCGTCTCTATATATCAGACACATAGCTGCGGCATACTCCCTCGCCTAATTGCCCGGATCCCGCTATGCGCTCACTTGCACCCCTTGTTCTGACCCTGTTGCTCACTGCGTGTGGTGATGGCGAATCGCTGTTGCCGCCTGACGCACGCCTGCCGGATGGCGGCCGCTATCGGGGGGATCTGGTCAACGGGTTGCTGCAAGGCCAGGGCCGGATCGACTACCCGAACGGCAGCTGGTACGCCGGTCAGTTCGACAAGGGCCAGTGGCACGGTTCGGGCGAATGGCACGGCAGCAACGGCGAAGTTTACCGTGGGGAATTCCAGCAGGGGCTGTTCCATGGCCAGGGCACGCTGACCACCGGCGGCAGCAGCTACACCGGCGGTTTCAAACTCGGTCGGCGCGACGGTGAAGGCACCCTCAAAGAGGACGGCATGACCTACCGTGGCGAGTTCAAGGCCGATCAATATTCCGGCCTCGGTCGCCTCGAACTTGAGGACGGTAGCCAGTATCAGGGGCAGTTCGCCAATGGCAAACCCAACGGTGAAGGCCAGCGCGGCGATGCCAGCGGCAATCAGTTCACCGGGAATTTCGTCGACGGCCAGCTGGAAGGCAACGGCACCTTCAGCAGTGCCGAGGGCGACAGCTACGTAGGGGGTTTCAAACAGAATCAGCTGAACGGCAAGGGCCGCTACGAGAACGCCGACGGCGACGTGTGGGTCGGCCAGTTCAAGGAAGGCGCGCTGAACGGCAAAGGCGAGTTGATTGGCGCCGATAACAGCCACTACATCGGCCAATTCAGCGATTGGCGCTTCACCGGTCAAGGCCGTTTGAACCTGGCTGACGGCAGCTTTTACGTCGGCGAGTTCGACAGCGACAGCTATCAGGGTCACGGCACGCTGGTGCTGACTGATGGCACGGTGCAAAGCGGCGACTGGATCAACGGTCAGCGTGTACGCGATGCCAATGGCAAGTTGCTGCCGGACACCCTCGAGCTGGGCTTGCTGGCGCAAGGGCGCCTGCTCGAAGAAGCACTGGCCAATGTGCCCGCCTCGACCCCGGCGGTCGAGCTGTACACCCTGACTCTGGGCGGCGACGGCAAGCAGAGTGTGTTTCTGCGCGAGTCCGACTACGTCAGCAACATGCTCGCCAGCCGCTTCGGCGCCTACGGCCAGATCCGCCTGGTCAACCATCGCGACCACCTCGGCGACCGGCCGATGGCCACGCGCGAGAACCTGCGCCGTGCCGTTCTGACCCTGGCCGAACGCAGCGGGCCGGAAGACCTGGTGTTCATCTACCTGACCAGCCACGGCACCCACGAACATGAACTGGTACTCGACCAACCCCGTCTGGAGCTGGCCGACTTGCCGGCTGACGAATTGGCCGCCGTCCTCGCGCCGCTAAAAAACCGCGACAAGATCATCGTGATCTCTGCGTGCTACTCCGGCGGTTTCATCCCGGTACTCAAAGACGAACGCACACTGATCATGACCGCCTCGCGCGCCGACCGAGTGTCGTTCGGCTGCTCGGAGGAAGCTGACTTCACTTACTTCGGCGACGCGTTGTTCGTTCAGGCGCTGAACCAGACCGACGACCTGGAGCAGGCGTTCAAACTGGCCAGGGCAACCGTCGCCGAGCGCGAGCAAGCAGACAACTTCGAAGCCTCGGAACCACAGATCTGGGCCCCCAAGGGCGTCCTCGCGCGCTGGCAGCTGTTACGCAAGCAGCAAGCACGAAAGGCACTCGAAAGTACCGCCCTGAATAACAAGGAAGCAAAGACCAACTAAGCTGAATCAGTATCAAGGGGAAAACACTATGTACTTGACGCCTCAGCATGTCTTGCTTGCCGGAGCCACCGGCCTGACCGGTGAACATCTACTCGACCGGCTGCTCAATGAGCCGACGATTACCCGTGTATTGGCACCCTCACGCCGGCCCTTGGCCGAGCATCCTCACCTGGAAAACCCGGTGGGCGACCCCCCAGCGCTTCTCCCACAGCTCAGTGGACGCGTCGACATTGCCTACTGCTGTCTGGGCACGACGATCAAACAGGCCGGCTCCGAACAAGCCTTTCGCGCAGTCGATCTGGACATGGTGGTGGCATTCGCCAAACGTGCCCGGGAGATGGGCGCACGACATCTGATCGTGATTAGCGCCATCGGCGCCGATCGGAGATCCTCGGTGCTCTACAACAGAGTCAAAGGCGAAATGGAATATGCCTTGAGGGCCCAGAACTGGCCGCAACTGACCATCTGCCGGCCTTCCCTGCTGCTGGGCGATCGCCTTGAGCCGCGATTCGCCGAACAACTGGCAGGCCCGCTGTCCAAACTGATTCCCGGCAAATACCACGGCATCGAAGCCTGCCAACTGGCCCGCGCCATGTGGCGGCTGGCACTGGAAGAACAGGATGGCGTGCGGATTGTCGAGTCCGACGAATTGCGCAAGCTGGGCAAATAGATCGGCGGTGACAGGTCGTCCGTCATCGTCGGAACGCCGCCCGGAGCAAGCTCGCTCCCACATTGGATCTCCTGTGAGCACAGATTATGTGAACAGCGCCGATCACCTGTGGGGGCGAGCTTGCTCGCGATAGAGCGCGGCAGCGCTCTCCTACAACCCGCCAGTAGCCTGAAACCCTACCCCTAGCACCGTCAACACCGACAGCGGCAACAGCAGCGTGTCGAGCAGTGCGCTGGCCGGCAGGTCGACTCCGGGATAGCTCGGCGCTTCGGCGCCAAAGCGATCCTTGGCGCAACAACCACCATCCAGCGCGTACAGATCAAGGCGCATGCCCGAGTACACCACCGGCGCACCGGGCTGGGCCGCATCCAGTGTTCGCGCCGTGGCGCAGCCGCCCAATTGCAGGGCGAGCAGTAAACTCAATAATTTATTCATCGCTGCTCAAATGGTGTTCGCCCCAACGCGGCAGCATGTCTTGCGGGATGTTCAACAGATTGAGAATCCGCGCCACGACAAAATCCACCAGATCATCGATGGTCTGCGGCTGGTGATAGAAACCCGGCGAGGCCGGCAGAATGGTCACGCCCATGTTCGACAGCTTGAGCATGTTTTCCAGATGAATGCTTGAATACGGCGCCTCGCGTGGCACCAGAATCAATGGCCGACGTTCTTTCAAGGTCACGTCGGCGGCGCGTTCGATCAGGTTGTTGCAGGCGCCCGTGGCGATCGCCGACAAGGTCCCGGTCGAGCACGGCACCACCACCATCGCGGCCGGCGAACCGGAACCCGAAGCCACGGGCGACATCCAGTCTTCCTTGCCATACACGCGAATCTGCCCGGCAGCGGCGCCGGTGTATTCAGTGAGGAAAGCCTGCATCGTCTGCGGTTTCGGCGGCAGCGTGACGTCGGTCTCGGTGGCCATCACCAGTTGCGCAGCCTTGGAGATCAGGAAGTGCACCTCGCGGTCTTCGCGCACTAGACAATCGAGCAGGCGCAAACCGTATTGGGCGCCGGAAGCGCCGGTCATGGCCAGCGTGATGCGATCCGGACCGTTGTTCATTTAAGCGCCTCGGCCAATTTGCCGTGCAGGCCGCCGAAGCCACCGTTGCTCATGATGACCACGTGGGTGCCGGGTTTGGCCTGGTGCTTCACGTGCTCGATGATGCCGTCCAGCGAATCGCAGACCCTCGACGGCACGCTGCACAGCGCAGCGACAGCGGGCAAGTCCCAGCCGAGGTTCGCCGGTGCGTACCAGACCACTTGGTCGGCATCGACCACGCTTTGCGGCAAACCGTCACGGTGCGCGCCGAGCTTCATCGAGTTGGAGCGCGGCTCGATGATTGCGATCAACGGTGCGTCGCCAATGCGTTTGCGCAGACCGTCGAGGGTGGTGGCGATGGCGGTCGGGTGGTGAGCGAAGTCGTCGTAAATGGTGACGCCGTGAACTTCAGCGACTTTTTCCATGCGCCGCTTGACGCTCTTGAACGCGCTCAACGCGGCAATGCCCATACTCGGAACCACGCCTACATGCCGCGCGGCCGCCAGAGTGGCCAAGGCGTTGGCAACGTTGTGCTGACCGGTCATGTCCCACTCGACCACACCTTGGGCGACGCCTTCGAATATCACTTCGAACTTCGAGCCGTCTTCGCTGAGCAACTTGACCTGCCACTGCCCGCCCGCACCGGTGGTTTGCACCGGGGTCCAGCAGCCCATGTCGATAACGCGCTGCAATGCAGGTTCGGTAGTCGGGTGGATCACCAGACCTTCACTCGGGATGGTCCGCACCAAGTGATGGAACTGCCGTTCGATGGCCGGCAGATCGGGGAAGATGTCGGCGTGATCGAACTCAAGGTTATTGAGGATCGCGGTACGCGGACGGTAGTGAACGAATTTCGAGCGCTTGTCGAAGAAGGCGCTGTCGTATTCATCGGCTTCGATCACGAAGAACGGCGTGTCACCCAGACGCGCCGACACCGAGAAGTTCTGCGGCACACCACCGATCAAAAAGCCCGGGCTCATGCCGGCGTGCTCCAACACCCAGGCGAGCATGCTGCTGGTGGTGGTTTTGCCGTGGGTGCCAGCAACCGCCAGCACCCAGCGACCTTGCAGCACATGGTCGGCCAGCCATTGCGGGCCGGAGACGTATGGCAGCCCCTTGTTCAATACGTACTCGACCGCAGGGTTGCCACGGGACATGGCATTGCCGATCACCACCAGATCCGGAGCCGGATCGAGTTGGGCAGGATCATAGCCTTGCGTCAGCTCGATGCCCTGCGCCTGTAACTGTGTACTCATCGGCGGGTAGACGTTGGCATCGGAGCCGGTCACGTGATGGCCCAGCTCTTTGGCCAGAACCGCCATCGAACCCATGAAAGTGCCGCAAATACCCAGAATATGAATGTGCATAGTCAACCTCGTAAAACATCGAGGCAGGTTAGCGTAGGGTGGGAAAAATCGCACCTTGTGTTTCGGACTTACAAACGCCAATCGCGAGCAAGCTCGCTCCCACATTTGATCGGTTGTGTTCACAAATTTTGTGTACACAGACGAGCCGGTGTGGGAGCGAGCTTGCTCGCGATTGGTCGCGACGCGGTTTAACGGGCAATCCCGTGTTTGCGCAGCTTTCTGTAAAGCGTATTACGGCTGACACCCAACTGCTCAGCGGTATGGGTCATGTGCCAACGCTGCTGCTCCAGGGCATTGAGCAACGCCAGGCGTTCGGCATCGTCCAGTGGATATTCGGAGGTTTCTTCAACCAAAAGCACCGGCGCAGGTCGGGGCTGGCGAATCATCACCGGCAAATCCTCAACCCCGATCCGCCCGTCTTCACACAAAGCTGCCAGGGTTCGCAACACGTTACGCAACTGCCGCACGTTACCTGGCCAGGCGAAGTCGAGCAGCGCCTGCCGCGCCGGGCCGTCGATCAGCACCGCCTCCCCGCCCGACTCTTCAGCCAGTAAAAAGTCGAGTAACTGGGACTTGTCGCTGCGTTCGCGCAAGGCCGGCAAGGCGATTTCCAGACCATTGAGGCGGTAGTACAAATCTTCGCGGAAGCTGCCGTCCTGAACGCGCTCCAGCAAATTGCGGTGAGTGGCGCTGATGATCCGCACATTGACCGCCTGCGGCTCGCCACCGATCGGCACCACCAGTCGATCTTCCAGCACTCTTAATAGTCGGGTTTGCAGGGCCAGTGGCATGTCGCCGATCTCATCGAGGAACAGCGTGCCGCCGTCAGCCTGCTGCAATTTTCCGCGCATGCCCTCTTTGCGCGCACCGGTGAAACTGCCGCCGCGATAACCGAACAGTTCGCTCTCGATCAGGCTTTCCGGGATCGCCGCACAGTTGAGCGCGACGAAAGCTTTTTCTGCACGCTGACTGGCCTGATGCACGGCTTTGGCGAAAGCCTCTTTACCCGAGCCGGTTTCACCGTTGATCAGCAGCGGCACATCGCGCTCGAAGACCCGCAAGGCTTTGCGGAAATCAGCCTGCAGCCCTTCATCCCCAAGACAAATGCCAGAAAGAGCCGGGCGCTCGGCAATGATCGGTTTTTGCAGTACCGGGGTTGGGACGCTACGGGGCTGGCCGCGCAACAACGCAAACAACACCCGTCCGTCACGGGTGCGCAGTGGCCAACTGGCGCTGGCATTGACGCTCGCGCGCCCCAGCAGTTCATCCAGCGAGCAATCGAAAAATGCCTCGACCGGTTTGCCCAGCAATCCGCCACGAATATGCCCCAGCAGGTTCAACGCACTCTGATTGACCGCACTGATCCGCCCTTCGCCGTCGAACGCCAACAGCCCTTCGCTGAACAGCCCGACCGACTCGGCCTGCAAGTGAAAGCGCAGCAGCCATTGATTGTCGAAGTAACGCAGGAAGTAGCAGCTCTCGATCATCTTCGCCGAGAGGTTGACCAGCGCCATGGTGTGGAACTGGCTCTGGCGCGAGACATCGTGGCGCGCCGACGAGACGTCGAGCACCGCCAGCAGTTCGCCGTGCGGGTCGAACACCGGGCTCGCCGAACAGGTCAGCCCTGTATGGCGCCCCCGAAAATGCTCATCCTGGTGAATGGTCAGCGACTGACGCTCCACCAGGCAGGTGCCGATGCCGTTGGTGCCCTCACAGGCTTCACTCCAATCAGCACCGAGCCACAGACCGGCGCGCTCGAAAATCCTCCGTTCGGCAGGCGCGGTGACACAGTTGAGGATCACCCCGCGGGCGTCGGTCAACAGCACCGCGTGGCCGGCACCGGAGAGTTGTTGATGCAGACTGGTCATTTCGCCGTCAGCGATGTGCAGGACTTGCTGCAAGCGCTCGCGACTTTCAAGTACACGACCGTGCTCAAGCACCGTCGGCGCCATGGTCAGGGCCGGGTCGAGGTGATAGTCCTCAAGACAACGCAGCCAGGAACGGGCGATGGACGGATCGCTGCCAGGTCCCTGCAAATGGGATTTGCCTTGGGTCACGGTCAAGACTTGCTGGGCATGGCGACTCAAATGGTTGCTGTGCATTTCTTATTATTCTCCCCGAAAGGTGTACAGACCCCTGTAGGAGCTGCCGAAGGCTGCGATCTGTTGATCTTGAAAAATCAAAGTCAAAAGATCGCAGCCTTCGGCAGCTCCTACGGTCCATCGCAGGCACTGAGCATCCTCCAGCGTCGAGCGCATTGCAATGCTGGCTGACCACCAGGTCACAAGCTGTGCCACAAGCGGTACAAACTGTCACAAGGGCTGTACCGCATCTGTCACAACCCCTGCTTCGCCAACCCTCAAAAAAACCGTAACCCCTTGATTTACCTGACCCGCAAAGCACTGGCCCGACCTTTGCTCTACGCTTCTCAAGCGCTCACTGCGCGTACTCCCTAATAAGCACAAAAGCCAAGGAGACACTCATCATGCGTTACGCTCACCCAGGTACTGAAGGCGCTATCGTTTCGTTCAAGAGTCAATACGGCAACTACATCGGCGGCGAGTTCGTCGCGCCTGTCAAAGGTCAGTACTTCACCAATACCTCACCAGTCAACGGCCAACCGATTGCCGAATTCCCCCGCTCCACGGCCGAAGACATCGAAAAAGCCCTGGACGCTGCCCATGCCGCCGCTGATGCCTGGGGCAGCACTTCTGCTCAGGCGCGCTCGCTGGTGCTGCTGAAAATCGCCGACCGCATCGAACAGAACCTCGAAGTGCTGGCAATCACCGAAAGCTGGGACAACGGCAAAGCCGTGCGTGAAACCCTCAACGCCGACATTCCGCTGGCCGCTGACCATTTCCGCTACTTCGCTGGCTGCCTGCGCGCCCAGGAAGGCAGCGCCGCGGAAATCGACGGCAACACCGTGGCTTATCACATTCACGAACCGCTGGGCGTGGTCGGGCAGATCATCCCGTGGAACTTCCCGATCCTGATGGCCGCCTGGAAACTCGCTCCAGCCCTGGCCGCCGGTAACTGCGTGGTACTCAAGCCCGCCGAGCAAACTCCGCTGGGCATTACCGTGCTGATGGAGCTGATCGGCGACCTGCTGCCGCCCGGCGTACTGAACGTGGTGCAAGGTTTCGGCAAAGAAGCCGGCGAAGCCCTGGCCACCAGCAAACGCATCGCCAAAATCGCTTTCACCGGCTCGACTCCGGTCGGCTCGCACATCATGAAATGCGCCGCCGAAAACATCATCCCGTCCACCGTGGAACTGGGCGGCAAATCGCCGAACATCTTCTTCGCCGACATCATGCAAGCCGAACCGACCTTCATCGAGAAAGCCGCCGAAGGCCTGGTACTGGCGTTCTTCAACCAGGGCGAAGTCTGCACCTGCCCGTCCCGCGCACTGGTGCAAGAGTCGATCTACGACGACTTCATGAAAGTGGTGATGAAGAAGGTTCTGCAAATCAAACGTGGCGACCCGCTGGACACCGACACCATGGTCGGCGCCCAGGCGTCCGAGCAGCAATTCGACAAGATCCTTTCCTACCTGGAAATCGCCAAAGGCGAAGGCGCCGAGCTGCTGACCGGCGGCAAGGTGGAAAAACTCGAGGGCAATCTGGCGACCGGCTATTACATCCAGCCGACCCTGCTCAAGGGCACCAACAAAATGCGTGTGTTCCAGGAAGAAATCTTTGGCCCGGTGGTGAGCATCACCACCTTCAAGGACGAAGCCGAAGCCCTGGCGATTGCCAACGACACCGAGTTCGGCCTGGGTGCCGGCCTCTGGACCCGCGACATCAACCGCGCCTACCGCATGGGCCGGGCGATCAAGGCCGGTCGCGTCTGGACCAACTGCTATCACCTGTACCCGGCCCATGCCGCGTTCGGTGGTTACAAGAAGTCCGGCGTCGGTCGTGAAACCCACAAAATGATGCTCGACCACTACCAGCAAACCAAAAACCTGCTGGTGAGCTACGACATCAATCCGTTGGGCTTCTTCTAACCCAACCGGCGTAGGAGCTGCCGCAGGCTGCGATCTTTTGATCTTTGCCTGTCGGTAGCTCCCGTCGCAAGGTTGAAAAAGATCGCAGGCTTCGCCAGCTCCTACAGGGATGGCGTTCCAACCAACCAAAAATCATCGCCCTGCCCCTCTGGCACGGGCTTTGCCTGCCCGATCGACAGATAAACCGCTGCGTGAACAGTGACGATCCACCTAAACCGCCCTACCCGAAAGTCCAATAGATCAAACAATAAAAAAGACAGAGAGGACTTATGACTTCTTCAACAACGCTCAAACCCACACTCGGCACCCTGCACCTATGGGGCATTGCCGTCGGCCTGGTGATTTCCGGCGAGTACTTTGGCTGGAGTTACGGCTGGGGCACCGCAGGCACCCTGGGGTTTCTCGTCACCTCATTGATGGTGGCGACGATGTATACCTGTTTCATCTTCAGCTTCACCGAGTTGACGACCGCGATTCCCCACGCTGGCGGGCCTTTTGCCTACAGCCGACGGGCCTTTGGTGAGAAAGGCGGCTTGATCGCCGGGATCGCCACGCTGATCGAGTTCGTCTTTGCACCACCGGCCATTGCCATGGCCATCGGCGCCTACCTGAACGTGCAATACCCGGATCTGGACCCGAAAATCGCCGCAGTCGGCGCCTATGTCGTGTTCATGGGCCTGAACATCCTCGGCGTCAGCATTGCCGCAACCTTCGAGCTGGTGGTGACCGTGCTGGCGGTCGCCGAATTGCTGGTGTTCATGGGCGTGGTTGCACCGGGCTTCAGCTTCAGCAATTTCGTGCTCAACGGCTGGTCGGGTTCGAGCGAGTTCACGATGGGCTCGATCCCCGGGATGTTTGCGGCGATACCGTTTGCTATCTGGTTTTTCCTCGCCATCGAAGGCGCGGCCATGGCTGCCGAAGAAGCCAAGGACCCGAAACGGACGATTCCCAAGGCTTACGTCAGCGGCATCCTGACCCTGGTGTTCCTGGCGATGGGCGTGATGGTCATGGCCGGCGGCGTGGGCGACTGGCGTCAACTGGCGAACATCAACGACCCGCTGCCACAGGCGATGAAAGCCGTGGTCGGCAACAACTCCAGCTGGATGCACATGCTGGTGTGGATCGGTCTGTTCGGTCTGGTGGCGAGCTTCCACGGGATCATCCTCGGTTACTCGCGACAGTTCTTCGCCCTGGCTCGCGCCGGTTACCTGCCGACGTATCTGGCCAAGCTCTCGCGTTTCCAGACACCGCACCGGGCGATTCTGGCCGGCGGCGTGATCGGCATCGCGGCGATCTACAGCGACGGGCTGGTCAATCTGCAAGGCATGACGCTGACCGCTGCGATGATCACCATGTCGGTGTTCGGCGCCATCGTGATGTACATCATCAGCATGCTCAGCCTGTTCAAACTGCGCAAAACCGAGCCGTTGCTGGAACGCACCTTCCGCGCCCCGGGTTATCCGATCGTGCCGGGCATTGCGCTGTTCCTGGCGGTGGTCTGCCTGGTGGCGATGGCCTGGTTCAATGCCTTGATCGGGATGATTTTCCTCGGTTTCATGGTGGCGGGTTTCATCTACTTCCAACTGACCGCCAAACAACGCTCCGACGCACCGGCGGACGCGATGCTCACCGGTATATAACGTGCACCTGCGCCGGGCCGTTTTCCCGGCGCATGCATTATTGAAGTGCACTGAGATCCAGTGTGGGAGCGAGCTTGCTCGCGATAGCGGTCTGACATCCGGCATATGTGCTGAATGACACACCGTATTCGCGAGCAAGCTCGCTCCCAGAGGGGGTCAGCGGTGTACTTGAGTCACTTATAGAATCAAGAGGACACCGCTCATGGCTGCATTTGCCCATACCGTCGGCGCCCGGACCTACCGTTTCGACGGCCTCAAGGAAGTCATGGCCAAGGCCAGCCCGGCGCGTTCCGGGGATTTCCTGGCCGGCGTCGCCGCCCTGAACGATGGCGAACGGGTTGCCGCGCAAATGACCTTGGCTGACATCCCGCTCAAGCATTTCCTGCAAGAAGTGCTGATCCCTTACGAATCCGACGAAGTCACCCGCCTTATCATCGACACCCACAACGCCGGCGCCTTTGCGCCTGTCAGCCACTTGACGGTCGGCGGTTTTCGCGACTGGCTGCTCAGCGACGCGGCCGACGAGCACAGCCTGCGGGCGCTAGCCCCTGGCCTGACCCCGGAAATGGCTGCCGCCGTGTCGAAGATCATGCGTGTGCAAGACCTGGTGCTGGTGGCGCAGAAGATCCGCGTAGTGACTCAATTTCGCGGCACCATGGGCCTGCGCGGTCGCCTGTCGACCCGTCTGCAACCCAACCACCCCACCGACGAACCGGCCGGCATCGCCGCGAGCATCCTCGACGGTCTGCTCTACGGCAACGGCGACGCGATGATCGGTATCAACCCGGCCACCGACAGCATCGCCTCGATCTGCGCCATGCTGGAAATGCTCGATGCGGTGATCCAGCGCTACGAAATCCCGACCCAAGCCTGCGTGCTGACCCACGTCACCACCTCCATCGAGGCGATCAACCGTGGCGTGCCGCTGGACCTGGTGTTTCAGTCGATCGCCGGCACCGAAGCGGCCAACGCCAGTTTCGGTATCAGCCTGAGTGTGCTGCAGGAAGGTTACGAAGCAGGTTTGAGCCTCAATCGCGGCACGCTGGGGCAAAACCTGATGTACTTCGAAACCGGCCAGGGCAGTGCGCTGTCGGCCAACGCCCATCACGGCATCGACCAGCAAACCTGTGAAACCCGCGCCTATGCCGTGGCACGGCACTTCAAGCCGTTTCTGGTGAACACCGTGGTCGGCTTCATTGGCCCGGAATACCTCTACAACGGCAAACAGATCATCCGCGCCGGCCTTGAAGACCACTTCTGCGGCAAGTTGCTCGGCGTGCCGATGGGCTGCGACATCTGCTACACCAACCACGCCGAAGCCGATCAGGACGACATGGATACCCTGCTGACGCTGCTGGGCGTGGCCGGGATCAACTTCATCATGGGCATCCCCGGCTCCGACGACATCATGCTCAACTACCAGACCACCTCGTTCCACGACGCGCTCTACGCGCGCCAGACCCTGGGCCTGAAACCTGCGCCGGAGTTCGAAAGGTGGCTGGCAAAAATGGGCATCTTCACCCAAGGTGACGGCAAGGTTCACTTCGGCAACAACCTGCCGCCGGCCTTCCGCCAGGCCATGGCGCAACTGGGATGAGTAATCTGCTGATGGATAAACCAACCGTCGATCCGCAAAACCCCTGGCTGGGACTGCGCCGCCTGACCCCGGCACGCATCGCTTTGGGTCGTTCCGGCACCAGTATGCCGACCGGCGCGCAACTGGATTTCCAGTACGCCCACGCCGAGGCCCGCGACGCTGTGCACCTGCCCTTCGACCATCCCGGGCTCAGCCAGCAACTGGCCGAGCGCGGGCGCGACAGTCTGCTGCTGCATAGCGCCGCCACTGATCGCCACAGTTATCTGCAACGGCCAGACCTGGGTCGCAAGCTGAGTGACGAGTCCGCGCAAAAGCTCCGCGAACATGCCTTGGCCAACCCAGGCGGCGTTGATCTGGCGGTAGTCGTAGCCGACGGCCTGTCGGCGCTGGCGGTGCATCGGCACACCTTGCCGTTTCTAGCGCGCATGGAGGAACAAACCCAGGCCGAAGGCTGGTCGCTGTCGCCAGTGATTCTGGTGGAACAGGGCCGTGTCGCCGTGGCTGACGAAATCGGTGAATTGCTCGGCGCAAAAATGGTCGTGATCCTGATCGGCGAACGCCCTGGCCTCAGCTCGCCAGACAGTCTCGGCTTGTATTTCACCTATAATCCAAAGGTCGGCCTGACGGACGCCTATCGCAACTGTATTTCCAATGTCCGGCTCGAAGGTTTGAGCTATGGCATGGCGGCACACCGTTTGCTTTACTTGATGCGCGAGGCCTGTCGACGGCAGTTGTCGGGGGTCAACCTGAAGGACGAAGCCCAGGTCCAGACTCTTGAGTCGAAAGATGACGCTGATATGAAAGGAAATTTCCTACTCAGTCCGCCGAATGACTGAGCCGTATCCGAATTGCGTTTTTGATCCGCTTTCAGGCAGAGTCGACGAACGGCTGCCCGAGTAGTGAACCGATTGCCGTCGTATCCACTGGAAACTGCCGCCCTATCTACTTGACGTTGAGGTCTAGCATGCGGATTACTCAAGCAACCCTCGAGCACCTGGACCTTCTGACGCCCTTGTTCGTCAAGTACCGCGAGTTTTATGGCGCGCTGCCCTATCCAGACTCGTCCCGGGCCTTTCTGGAAAAGCGCCTGCGGCGCAAAGAGTCGGTGATCTATCTGGCCCTGCCCGATGATGACGACAACAAGCTGCTGGGCTTTTGTCAGCTGTACCCAAGTTTTTCGTCGCTGTCGCTCAAGCGCGTGTGGATCCTCAACGACATCTACGTCGCCGAAGATGCCCGCCGCCAATTGGTCGCCGACAACCTGATGCGCACCGCCAAGAGAATGGCCAAGGAAACCCAGGCTGTCCGCATGCGTGTGTCCACCAGCAGCGATAACAAAGTGGCGCAGAAAACCTACGAATCCATTGGTTTTCGCGAAGACACCGAGTTCAAGAACTACGTCTTGCCGATCAGCGAAGAGCTCTGATCCACACCAGACACTGTGGGAGCGAGCCTGCTCGCGATGGCATCGCCTCGGTATGACTGACACACCGAGGCGCCAGAATCGCGAGCAGGCTCGCTCCCACAGGAATCATCTCCATCGTTCCAGTCTGACCTCTTCGAAATCCCTCGCTACAAACTCGACACGCTTTTCACCTTTCAGTCCGTATAATCCAGAGCCTCACAGGCTGTAAGAATAACTCCACGGTCCTGTAGCCTAATTTTCGAAAACATTCGCACAGGCCTGCTGAGTCGGGCCGTTACCACAGGTGCCCACCATGGATTTCAACCCGATCGACCTAATCCTGCATCTCGACGTCTACCTCGACTTGCTGGTGACCAACTACGGGCCATGGATCTACGCCATTCTGTTTATGGTGATTTTCTGCGAAACCGGCCTGGTGGTGATGCCTTTCCTGCCGGGCGATTCGTTGCTCTTCATCGCAGGCGCAGTAGCGGCTGGTGGCGGCATGGACCCGGTGCTGCTGGGCGGCTTGCTGATGCTGGCAGCGACTCTCGGTGACAGCACCAACTACCTCATCGGGCGAACGGCCGGCGAAAAGTTGTTCAGAAATCCGAATTCGAAGATCTTCCGTCGCGACTACCTGCAACAAACCCATGACTTCTACGACAAGCATGGCGGCAAGACCGTGACCCTGGCGCGTTTTATGCCGATCATCCGGACCTTCGCACCGTTCGTCGCCGGCGTCGGCAAAATGCCTTACCCGCGTTTCTTCGCCTTCAGCGTGTTCGGCACCATCCTCTGGGTCGGCGGCCTGGTGACCCTGGGTTATTTCTTCGGTAACGTACCGTTCATCAAGAAAAACCTGTCGCTGTTGGTGGTGGGCATCATCCTGGTGTCGCTGCTGCCGATGATCATTAGCGTGATCCGCAATCGCCTGGCCAACGCGAGTTCCAAAAAAGCCGAGTCGCGCTGAGCGTCCATGTGGTTCCTCAACGCCTGGCGCCGCCAGCGTACGTTGGCCAAGCACCCCGTTGCCGATGAAACCTGGCAGCGGGTGCGCCAACATCTGAGCTTTCTCGACGGACTCAGCGAGGCCGAAGACCAGTGGCTGCGCGAGGCCGCCGTGCTCTTTCTGCAAGACAAACACCTGACCTGCCTGCCCGGCGTTGAATTGCACCAGGAACAACGCCTGCTGCTCGCAGCGCAAGCACAACTGCCGCTATTGCACCTGGGCGACCTGAACTGGTATCAGGGTTTCCACGAAATCGTGCTCTACCCCGACGACTTCCTCAGCCCGCAGCGCCATCGCGATGCCAGTGGCGTCGAGCATGAATGGGACGGCGAGCACAGCGGCGAAGCCTGGCAACAGGGACCGATCATTCTGGCCTGGCCTGGCGTGATGGCCAGCGGTGGTTGGGAAGGCTACAACCTGGTGATCCACGAACTGGCGCACAAGCTCGACATGCTCAATGGCAACGCCAACGGTTTGCCGCCGCTGCACGGCGACATGCGCGTCAGCGACTGGGCGAAAGTCATGCAGCACGCCTACGACGACCTCAATCGTCAACTGGATCGCCACCCGCACGCCGACACCCCGATCGACCCTTATGCGGCGGAAAATCCGGCCGAGTTCTTCGCCGTTACCAGCGAATACTTCTTCAGCGCCCCGGATTTACTGCACCAGACTTATCCACAGGTCTATCAGCAACTGCAGCTGTTTTACCGCCAGGACCCACTGGCCAGGCTCAAGCAACTGCAAGCCGGACATCCGGCTTATCGGGCACACGACTAGGGTCTATACGACCTCTGGCACGTGGCACAGGCGACGGAATATGCCTATAATCGCGGCCACTTTTTGGTCAATCCGGCCAAGTCATTTGGCCACTTACGGGGGCACCGCCCAATGAGCTACAGCAAGATTCCGGCTGGCAAAGACCTGCCGAACGACATCTACGTCGCGATCGAGATTCCGGCCAACCACGCGCCGATCAAATACGAAATCGACAAAGACAGCGATTGCCTGTTCGTTGACCGTTTCATGGCCACCCCAATGTTCTACCCGGCCAACTACGGTTTCATCCCGAACACCCTGGCAGACGACGGTGATCCCCTCGACGTGCTGGTTGTGACCCCTTACCCGGTTGCTCCAGGCTCGGTGATCCGCGCACGTCCAGTCGGCATCCTGAACATGACCGACGACGGCGGCGGCGATGCCAAAGTCATCGCAGTTCCACACGACAAGCTGTCCCAGCTGTACGTTGACGTGAAGGAATACACTGACCTGCCACCGCTGCTGATTCAGCAGATCGAGCACTTCTTCGCGAACTACAAGGATCTCGAAATAGGCAAATGGGTGAAGATCGAAGGTTGGGCCGGCGCAGACGCCGCTCGCGACGCGATCATGAAGTCGGTTGCTGCCTATAAAGGCTGAGAAGCAGCAGTAAGCTTCTAGCGGCAAGCTTCAAGAGAAACCCCGGTTATCCGGGGTTTTTTTATGCGTTTAAACCGCCAGAATAAACAGAGCGTTTAATGAAACAAAGTCTAACGTTTAGACGTGTTTAATATGAACTAACAATATCCTGCACTACACCAGAATATTCCCGCGAAAATTGACCCGGTTGTTTATTTAATCCCGCCACCCCGGCCCGTAAACTCCGTAGTTATGAAAAAGCACAAATGCGGCCCACGCTTCAAAGCGCTCCTGAAAGCGGTGAACATCACCCCGACGGAATTCGCGGCCTTCTGCAACGTTGAGCCCCAGCACGTGAACAACTGGTACATCCGCGGCGTTCCCTACCCGCGGATGGACGAAATCGCCCGCCTTTTAAGCGTCAATAGCCTGTGGCTGCTCAACGGCGAAGGCCCCATGCCCCCCTATCCGGGCCAACTTGCCGATCAGACCGGCAATGTTTTCGACGCGCAAGAAACACGCGGCGTGTACATCGTGAACGTCGATTCGGCCGATATAGAAATTCCGCTGTATAAAGAAGTCCCCACGGCCCCCGGCGCCAGCGACACCCAGGTTGCCGAAATACCCGGCGAGTTCGTCCGCCTGCCGCGCCACTATCTCGAGGGCCTGGAAGTCGAGCCGGCCCAGGCCATCTGCGTGCCTATGGTTGGCGACAGCATGTCGGAGAAAATCGAGGACGGCTCAACGCTGGCCATCGACCGCAGCCTGACCCAGGTCGTCGACGGCCAGATCTACGCCCTCGAACACGCCGGCATGCTGCGCATCAAATACCTGCACCGCCTCCCCAACGGCGCTCTGCGACTGCGCAGCCACAACAGCAGCGGCTACCCCGACGAAATCTTCAGCGCCAAAGAGATCGAAGCGCAGAACATCGAAATCCTCGGCTGGGTTTTCTGGTGGTCCACGCTGAACAAACAGCGGCCGCCGGTGCCGTTCAGTTGAAACCCCACCGCCCTTTTAAGCAGCACAATGCTCTGGGTAGCACTTCAAGCTGGGAATTTTCCAAAAAAATCAGTATGCTGCGCCCCACATTTGCATCGACTCGCCCTGCGCCGGTCCGATCGCACCGACAAGGCAGATGACTTTCTCGCCAAGTCCCACAGCCGGACGCAAGATCCGGGTGTACGTTTTGAAGGCTGGTACGGTTTACCAAAAATGAACCAAGCCCGTCCCCGAGAAGCCGGCCACAAGCCGGCTTTTTAATGCCTGAAATAATCCTGTCACTGCCATAGCCAGCCCCTTGAGGGCTACTTAAGCTGAAACTGCGGGTCGCCCGTCAGTTTGAACATTAACTCAACGCCTTCGGGCCAGGGTCCATATCCGGTTTGGCCGTTGATATGGCCAGCACTTTCCACCCAGACCAATTCACTGCCCCAAGCCTGGGCGCACCAGCACGACGTCCCCATCAGCTGCAGCTATTGCCTCATTCAGGCGCTCAACCCAATCCTCAGCGACTGGCGTTTCCCAGTCCTGTTGCTCAACCCTGCGCAAGCTTGAAAACTGCCGCTAAAGAACCATTGGGCTGCAAAGAACACCAGCACACCGATGAAACTCGACAATGGAACTTTAGACATTCTTCACCTGGGCAGAGGTTAATCAAAAGAATTAAAAACGCAGCTCAAAGTTAAACTTTAACGACTGCCTTACAACCCCCATAAAACACCTTCAAAAAAACATAAACACCACCCACCCCGGCACAACGCAACGCAACATAAACTTTCCAGTTTCAACACATATTTATGCTGGACGCACGCAGGCACCCGTTCCAAGTGGAGGCGTTACTAAAAACGTTGAAACCACGAAACTGTCCGAGCGCACAGCCACAACTAAAGCACCGACGTCTAGTCGACGCTTCGCGAATGCTGGATGCGCATCCTCACTGACTTCCTGGAGGGATCGGGCTAGCCGGCATCAACTCCTTGACAGACATCATGTTTCTCCTGAATCCCTTTCAGTCACCGGTCGAAAGGCATGCCAAGTGCGCCCGATAAAAACCGACGAACATGTGTAGCTGCCACCCCGGCAAAAATCAACCAGCCCCAACGACAAAGAAAACTCCCCCTATGCGTTTAGTAAATTTCACTACATGCGCGCACAATTTTTAATCTGTCTTTAAAAAAGACAACGCTATAGCATCTGGCCATCGAACAACTCCGCAGAAAGGCACTACTTATGTTATGGACAACTAAGCTTTCAGATGACTCGGCAACCTTTATTTTAAGTGCGGATGCCGAAGCGCTGACCCACTACTGTGGCGCCAATGCCTTTGCTCAACCTCGCACCTTCTATACAAGTAGCCCGTATCAGCGACCTTCCAGGCCGCAGGATGTCAACGAATCAATCATCAGCACCCGCCTGACAAGCGACCAGCTTTCAAACAGCCAACATCTATTGGCGCAGCGGTTGTTATTGAATATTTATGAGCAAGACCTGGTCTTTTTACCCAAGCCGCCAATGGAGCTGGACCTCAAGGAATTCAAGAATTTCTACGATCCCCAGCAAGTAGCCTGCGGCAAAAAGATTCGTCCGCTGCTGGAGTACTACCTGTACAACTGGCTCAAGGAAGAGGTCCACATCAACGGTCCCTGGTGCCTGGAATCCTTCGTGGCCCACACCGACAAGGTATTGGATGACGTCGCCCAGTCCGAATCCAAACTCTATGAGGTGCTGACCACCAGCCGGCAGCCAGAACGTGCGGCCAGGTTTTTCATGGCTCAATGCGCAGGCGACTTTCTCAGTGAAGCCTCGGCCATGGCGCGCAATGTGCTGGGCAACTGCGGTGTTTACACCAGCGAGTTGTTCAAGATCCTGATCGACGAGTATGGCTACGGCATCGACAAAAAAAAGCACAGCACCATTTTTGAAGACATGCTCAAGGACCTGGGCATGTCGCATCACGTGCACCACTATTGGCAGTTCTATACCGCCAGCTCGCTATCGCTCACCAACTATTTCCACTATGTTTCGGCCAACCATGGCGAGCTGTTCCGGTATATCGGCGCCATGTACTACACCGAAGCCACGCTGGCCCTGACGACCAAGCATCAGTCACGCGCCATCAAGACTATCTTCAACGGCACTGTGTCCACCGAATACTTCGATGAACATTCACACATCGATGTCCATCACGGAAGAATGGCCCTCCAGCGCCTGATCATTCCCATGATCAAGCAATTCGGCAACAAGATAATCCCCGACCTTATCCGCGGTTTTGAAGAGTTCAAGTTGCTTCAGGACATCGCCGACGAAGAACTCTATGCCCATATCAAATGGCATGACGAGATGGACGAACATCGTGCACAGGCCGCTGCCCTCCAGGGCCGCAAGCCGGTGGACCTGACCATTACCGAATCCGAACATGAACTGTCGGTATTACACACCCACCCGAATGATGAGTTGTTCTGGGTCGAATCGGGCGAGCTGGATTTCATCGCCAGCCCCGAATTGACCATCCGCCTCAAGGCCGGGGAAGGCGTCGTGATTCCCAAAGGGATGATTCATGGCACGTACGTCACCAGCACGTCCTGCACTTACACCGTCACGGCCATTTGAGTAAACCCGCCCAATGAAAGCCATCAGCCTGAGCATCACCCACGCCAACTATGTAGCCGTGGAAGAGAAAACCTACTTTCTCAAGCGCCACGCTTATTCAACCCAACTATTGCCAACGGCTTGCCCCCATCGAGGTGGCCCGTTGCACATGGGCGAAGTGAGCGGTGACGGACAGAGTGTGATCTGCCCGTGGCACGACAATGCTTACAAGGTGTGCAACCTGGAAAAGAAGTCCCTGCCCACCGTCCGTGTCAGAAACCAGATCAGTACTGTCGTGGGCGCCACCGACCGGTGTGTGCCTTTACTTAAAATCTCTCGTTACGATTGACGGATCTTATGACTAATAAATCAACACTTGCGGCGTTCTACTCGATCGTAACCCTCTTTACCGGCCTGGACATGGCGATCGTCATTGCCATGGTCTGGTTTGGCCTGGAGACCACCGGCTCGACGTTCCTGGTCGGTGCGACCTTATGTGTGGCGACGGTGGTGCCTTATTTGTGCGAACAGTACATCGGCAAGTTTTTCACCATTGAACTGAGCATGAAACGGTTGTTGTACATTCGCCTGACAGCGTTCGTCGCCGTCCTGGGCCTTTCGTTTACCGACGCCGCCTTGCTGCCGATCGGTTTCCTGGCCATCGCCTTTGTGGTGGGTGTCACTGACTACTTCACCATCAGCACCCTGGAATCGAAAAACACCAAGCTGGTGCTCGCCGGCCTGACCAACAGCGACACCTCGTCGCGACTGATGCAAACCTCCATCCAGATCGGCGCTTTCGGCGGCGCCCTGCTGGGCGGCGTGATTGTGGATGTGTTCTCGGTCAACCAGACCCTGCAGATCATCAGCCTGGGCGCGATCCTCTCCCTGGTGGCCATGCTCTTCGTCGTGGCGACACCCACTGCCGACATGCACGAGCAAGCAGCAGACATCAACACCGCACAGCCGCTGCACCTGCCGCGCAACCTGTACATCCTGATCATCGTACTGAGCATGATCGGTTTCCATATCGGCGCGTTCAACAGCCTGGTGCCGATCGTTTTTCAAAAGCTCAATGAGTGGAACGCGACCCTGTTTGGCGTAGCCAGCGGCCTCGCCGGTCTGGGTGCATTCAGCGCGGCGGTGTTGCCACGTATCAAGCTCAACAGCTACAGCGCCATCTTGCTGGTGATCCTCGCTGACGTGGCGATCGTTTATTTCCAGAATCTCTACGTGATGATGGCGGCCGCCTTTCTACTGGGCTTCTGTATCAACAGCCTGCGGATCCAGCTGCGTAAAACCCTGATTGAGTCCGCGCCTAACGCTCGGATAGCCGACGTCATCGCCGCCAAAAGCTCGCTCTACTACCTGCTGGTCAGTGGCTCGGCGCCGATGATCCTGACGTTCTTTACCACGGCAGGATTCCTCGGGCTCGAAGGGGCACGCCTGTTGATGATCGTCTCCGCCGCCCTGTTGGCAGTTGCCGTACTGGCCTGGAATCTCACGCCAGCCGTCGTGGCCACCGCCACCACTGAATAAGGAGTACATGACTTGAAAACCGTACTGATTGTTGACCCGTTCTCCACGGGCAAACTCTACGCCCCTTTGCTCAATGCCCAAGGCGTGCGTTGCATTGCCGTGATCTCCACACGCAATTTGCCCGAGCACTTCAGCAATGACCTGATCACGGAAAATTTCCAGGAGGTTTACTACTGGGAAGAGAGCCTGCTGATTACCCTGGAAACCCTGTCGCTGAGCGCCGTGATCGCCGGGTGCGAAACCGCGATCTACCTCACGGATTACCTGACGGAAATCCTCGGTATCCCGGGCAATAGCCGCATCACCAGCGACCTGCGTCGCAACAAGTTTTCCATGCAGCAAGCCCTGAAAAAGCACCAGTTGGCGAACATTGCATCACAACTGCTGAGTTCGCCGACCCGCATTGCCGAAGTGGTCGCCTCACTGGATCCGGCGGCCACCTACGTGGTCAAGCCGCTGAATTCGGCCGCCACCGAGGGCGTGGTGTTTGCTCAAGGCAAGGACGCAGTAGAGACCGCATTGAACAACGCGGCCTGGCAGCAGAAAAACGACCTGGGGGAAATCAACCTAGGTTTTATCGTGCAGCCGTTCGTATCGGGCCCGGAGTACGTTGTCGATATGGTCGCGTTTGCTGGAACGTACATTATTGCCTCGGTGTGCAAATACACCAAGATTCAGAAAAACGGCAGCATGTTTGTCTACGAAAGCCTGGACACCCTCGATCCCCGGGCGCCGGACCTGCAACCCCTGATCGACTATGCCCGCCAAGCGGCAGCGGCCTTGAGCATCGAGGTCGGCCCGATTCACATGGAAATCATCTGGTCTGACGCCGGCCCCGTGATGATTGAAGCAGGCGGCCGATTGCACGGCGGCATCGCACCGCAGCTGTTTCAACAGGTGTACCAGCCCGACTTGCTGTCGCTGGCCATTGACTGCTATCTGAAACGCCCACGCCCCCAGGCTGATGCTGTCAGCCAGACCAGCCATGGCCGCATCGGCTTCTTCTGCTCCGACGAAAGCCGCACCTTCCGTGCGCCATCGCCGCAGGTATTGCAGAGCGCGGTTGAGGATGTTGCCTATTGCGGTCACCGGTACTTCATCAGCCCAGGCGACACCACTGCGCTCACCATCGACTTCGCCACCTGCCCAGGCCTGTTCTGGCTGCAGCATCCCTCGGCTCCGCAACTGGACATCAGTACCGACAATCTACGCAAAAAGTTATGGTGTTAAGTTTATGAAAAGTCGCTTGATCATAAGAAAGTCAGCCCGTGACCTGGGCATCAATAACGCGTGTGCCGCCGTTATCGAAGACATTACAGTGTCTGATGATCAGAGTTTCGTGGGCGTCCTGCAAAGCAACTTGAATCACGTTGCGTCCCGCCTGAACGAGTTGGACTCGAACATCATTTACGACGGCTTTGCCAAGCAACTTAAAAAGCTGGGTTATGAAAACACCGTCAGCGCCAACGAAAAACTGCTCCGGCGCTTCATCGCCAAAGGCGTCCACCCCATCAACAATATCGTGGATGCCTATAACGCCGTGGCGATTCGGCATGGGGTCAGCATCGGCGTGCACACCTATCATCAGCAGGATGATATTTACGTCATGCGTTCGGAGAAACCCAGGGCTTTCCGCCCGCTCTTCGCCAAAAAGGACGTCACGATTCCCGTCGGCGATATCATCTATACCTGCGGTGACGTGCCCTTGGCGAGCATCGGCAAGGTCGACGCCGATGCCCATGACTTCAGGCTGACGAAAGAGTCGTCAAGCCTGCTGGTGGTGGTATTGGGACATGACGACACGCCGTTCGAGTTCAATCAGGCGGTTATTGAAGAACTGGTCGATACCCTTCGCCAGAGAATGCCAGCCTTGAGTCATCACTTTCTCGAAACCGTACACGATCTGAAATACAGCTAACCTCAGGCATCATGCAGCCGCAGCCGCGTACCACGGCGGCGGCTGCATTGCTAGCGCCAGGCCTTCAGTACCGGGTTTACCACCACTTCTCTCACATGCTCGATCTTCAGCAGGTTTTCCTTGAAAACCATCAGTTCTTCAAAGCTCCTGTATTTGACGTCGAGCATCATGTCTACATCGCCAAACAGCGAAAAGGCGTGAACCACCTCGCGATACTGGTAGATCTTCGGAAACACTAGATGGCAACTGCTGCCATTGAGCTTCAACATCAAAAACGCTGATTGCTGTGCTTCATCATCCTCAGCAACACTGATGGTAAAGCCCAGGATAATGCCCTTATCGATCAGCTTTTGAACGCGCGACTCCACAGCGGTTCTAGACTTGTGAACTTGTCGCGCAAGCTGCGCCAGGCTGACCCTGGAGTCATCCTTCAAGGCAGCAATTATCAGTTCATCAACCTTGTCCACTCTGCCGCCCCCACATTTATCTTTTCTATAGCAGACTTTCATTACCGATCACGCACACACCATTGGCCGCACTTGCTAGCACGGCCCTAAAGGTCAGACGAGTGGCTTTACCATGGACTCAAAGGTAGCCAACTGCTCAACGTCGCAGATTTTACCCCGTGGGGAGCACCGAGGTGAGCTTAAATCTGTTCGCTTAACCGCTGCGGCTTTGGTGAAGTGGTCGCGGTGCTTTGTGGGCTTTGCCCGAGCGCAACCATCCGAGGGATTCTTATTCCAACGGGTCTTCGGCCATTAGGGTCGCTAGCTTGATCGCCTACTTGATCGCTTGCTGGAACCCACCAAGACCTCAGTTCATACCGATCCAGAACCTGCCCCCGCGGTACGTGAAAACGATTCCGTCACGGGTGATCTGCTGCAGTTGCAGTTCAGCACTCAACTGCTCGCCTTCGTGCAGAGTCCGGCCGCTCACGCGGATAAAGCGTGCGGGGGGGTTAGCCGAATAAATGTGTACGGTGAAAGCCATTTCCCGTAGCTGTTTCTGGATATCTGCCGGCAGGGTCTTCCAGTGACTCACCCCGTTCAAGACTTCCGCGGGCGGCGCTTCACTGGTCGCTCGCGGGGCCGGTAACGGCTGCCGCGGCACCGTTTCGCGTGGTATGACGCCACCGCCGACCGGCATTTCCAGCACCACCCGGGGACTTGCCGACACTGCCGAGGGGTTCGCCGAAGCGGCACCGGCGCCAGGCATGGCACCCTCCTCGAGATGAATCCGAACGCCGGCCATATCCTGCAAGGCCGGCAGCCCGGGAGCCCGCTCCTGCGACTCCACCACTGGCAAAACGGGCGGCACTACTGGCACTGCTGGCACTGCTGGCACTGCCGGTAAGTGAGGGGGCGCCGCCGGGGCTGCAAGTGGCGGCGACTTAGCCGGGAGCGGCTCGCTGATGACGCTCTTTTCCCCACCGAAGCGAGCCCAACCCAGGCTGAGCAGCAAGGCTGTAACGGCGAGCAAGGCCGCCCATTTCCAGGCACGCTCGCCAAACCTGCCCGACAGGGTCTTGACGAACTCCGGTTGCGAGTCGATGTGGGGAATCTCTCCAAGATTGCGTTGGTTCTCGGAGTTTTTGAGCGCATTGAGGATGTAAGACATGCTCAGTCACTCTCCGGCTCGACGGCCGTCAACAAGGGAATGTTCGTTTCCGTCAGGGTGCTGAGTTGTATGAGGGTCTGCGGCCCGACCACAGCATCGGTCACCAACCGATAATGGTGCTGAAAGGCCAACACTTGCAGCTGCAAGGTCTGATCGTAGTAATCCCTCCTGGTCGCCTGGACCGGGTGCCCTTGCAGTCGCGCCAGCTGTGCGTCCAGCCAAGGTACCAATGCACTGCGCGCCTCCGGACGCAGCGGCATCTGATAACCGGGCGGCATGCGCCAGAGTACCAACTGATTGTGCTGCAACCAGCGACGCAACTCCTCCAGTTCAACACTGCGTACCTCTCCGGCGATGTTCAGGCGCGCCAGGCCCTTTGGCCGCTCGACGCCGATCAAGGTGGCGAAGAACGACTGCCCGGCCGCATTGAACAAATTGATCACCGCCGGCTGATTCAGCTTCAGCAACTCATCGAGATCGGCCGGCTGCTGCAGGCAGCTCAGGCTGTGCAAACGGGCGAATCGGCAGATCAACGGGGTAGCAACCGGGTCGTACTCGATCCCCCATAGACGAAACAGGGCCTGATAGGCCATGGCCTCGGTCGCGGCCAGATCCGTGCCGTCCGGCCAGTGCCAGAGCGATGGGCTGGACGGTAGTGCTGGCCGCTCGGTCTGCGCGCTGATGGGTATCGGGGCTGGCGGTGGTGCAGGCGCTTCTTGCGGCACACTGACCACGGGGGTCTGTACGGGTAGCATGGCCGGGGCGACAGGCTCGGGTGTCTGTACAGGCGCAACGGCCGGAGCGCCGGGTTCGGATGTCTGTGCAGCCGCAACGGCCGAAGCGACGGGCTCGGGCGGCTGTACCGGCGCAATGGCCAGGGTTGAGGCCTGCACCGCGGCCGGCAGTGGCTGCAGCAGGCTGACCTGCTCGAGCCGAAATCCTTTCGAGTACCAAAAGCTCCCCAATAGCAAGCCGATCAACGTCAAGGAGAGCAGCACCAGTCGCCAGCGCGGCGCAGGCCGAGGACGCTGCCCCCGAACTTCACGTGCCGCCCGCGTCAACACCCCCCAACCGACTCTGGAACGGCGCTCCACGAAAGCCCCGAGCAGGGCCCGATCGCAAATGATATTGACCATCCTCGGCACACCGTGGGTCAGCCGGTGCAGTCGCCACAGGGCCGCCCGGGTGAACAACGCAGCATCGCTGCCGCCGACCGCCAGCCGGTGGCACACATAGGCCCCCAGTTCGGAACGGGACAGGGCATTGAGGTGATAACGCGCAGTGATGCGCTGATTCAACTGGCGTAACTCGGGCCGAACAAGCATGTCCAGCAGCTCGGTCTGACCGATCAGAATGATTTGCAAGAGCTTCTGACTGCTGGTTTCCAGATTGGTCAGCAGGCGAATCTGCTCCAGCACCTCAAGACTGAGATTCTGCGCCTCATCGATGATCAAGACGGTATTGATGCCCCGGGCATGTGCGGCCAGCAGATGGGCGTTCAACGCATCGATATAACCCTTGATATTGCTCCGACTGGGGCAATAGTCGATTTTCAACTCATCGCAGATAGCTTCCAGCAATTCGGTGATGCAGTACTTCGGATTGAGGATGAAGGCCACCTCGGCGCAGGCAGGCAACTGTTCGAGCAGACAGCGACAGACGGTGGTCTTGCCCGTGCCGACATCCCCCGTCAGCAGGACGAAGCCACCGTTACAGTTGATGCCGTACAACAGGCTAGCCAGTGCCTCGCGGTGTTGCGCGCTGAGGTACAGGTAGCGCGGATCCGGCGCAATGGTAAACGGCAGTTCCGAGAAGCCGAAATACTTGCTGTACATGGTTATCGAACCTCACCAGCCTCAAGCAACTATAGAGGCCCCAGCGCCAGTTTCCAGTGATCGGCCAAAACCTTTGTCTCGTACTGGCTGGTCGCCATTCCTTTCGTCACTTGGTCAGAAAACTACCAGTGCTGAAACTATGCTCCTAAGTGAGTTGTAACAATTCTGACAGCAGGTAGTTGCAACGTAATAAATGTGTATCAAGGGCTTGAAAAATGTCTTCGACCACTCATCCATTGCCAGGATCGTCCCGCAGAGCACTGCTGCTCGACCTGTCAGACGATGAGCGGTTATATGCCAGCCTGCAGCTACCCTCCTGGACCTTCGACCGGATCACCTCGGCGAGCCATAACCCAACCTTGCTCAAACAAGGCCGCTATCGCATCGGGGTCGCCCTGTTGCCGAACACCCTCACAGAGGAGCAGCGCGAGCAGGTCGAGGCCTTGCTCAGTGCCGACGAGCACCTCTCCTGGGTCGCCCTGACCAACCCGGCGAACCTTGATGATCTGGAGTTCCGTCGGTTGATCTACGAGCATTTCTACGACTACTTCTCGTTGCCGCTGAACGACAACTGCACCCACCTGAAAAACGCTCTCGGCCATCTGCAGGGCATGTCCATGCTGCGCGATCTAGGGCAGGAAATGCTGCTGCCGATCGAGGAGTGCCAGATGGTCGGTGGCACCAAGCAATTTCTCGCGATCTTCGATCTGATCCGCCGGGTCGCGGCGGTCGAAGCGCCGGTGCTGATCCGCGGCGAGACAGGCGTCGGCAAGGAGATGATCGCCCGCGCCATTCACCAGCGTTCCAAACAACACGCCGGCCCCTTCGTCGCAGTGAACTGCGGTGCCCTGCCCGAATCCCTGATCTACGCCGAGTTGTTCGGTTATGAGAAGGGCGCCTTCACCGGTGCCTACAAACGCAAGATCGGGCGCATCGAGTCGGCCGAGTCCGGCACCATCTTTCTCGACGAAGTCGGCGACCTTCCGCTCCAGTTGCAGGTCTATCTGCTGCGTTTTCTCGAACAGAAGACCATCGAGCGACTTGGCGGCAACCAGACCCTGCCGGTCAACGCGCGGGTGGTGGCGGCGACCCACGTCAACCTGGAGCAGGCGGTGATCGATGGGCGTTTTCGCGAAGATCTCTACTATCGCCTGAATGTCCTCAATATCGACGTGCCATGCCTGGCAGAACGCGGCAGTGACATCGAACTGTTGGCACGTTATTTCCTGCACAAATTCGCCAAGGAGCAAGTGAGTAGCGTGCACGGTTTCACCCACCAGGCCATCGCCGCCATGCGGTGTTACAACTGGCCGGGCAATGTCCGTGAGCTGATCAACCGCATCCGCCGCGCGCTGGTGATGAGTGAAAATCACATGATTACCGCCAGGGACCTGGGACTGGAGGAAAGCGAAGAACAGCTTGAGGTCAAACCCCTGGAACAGGTGCGGGCACATGCAGAAGAACTGGCGGTGCGCAACTGCCTGAACCATTCGATGAACAATGTATCCCAGGCTTCCAAGCTGCTCGGCGTGTCCCGCGTCACTCTGTACAGGATCATGGACAAGTACGGCATCCGTTGAGACCAGACACGACTGGCTCGCTTTTTGCAATTTTCTCCCCGAATCGGGAGGAAAACGACTATGTACCGGCGAGAGCGACGCTCAACCGACCGCAAACCACTGCTGAAGAGGCGCGCGGAGGATGTCGACAAGGTGACGCCAGACCGGAAAGCCGACCAGTACACCTTCCCCTTGTTCGCTGCCCCGCCCTTCCTGATCTGGTACCACCGCCACCACAAATACCTCTTGTGGCAGCGGCTCCACCCCAGCGTCACGCCGATGATCCTGCTATGGGATGAGGATGAGGACGCCGAACCCGAACTGCAGTCCTGAACTCAAATCCGCACCAACCATCCCCCACCCCAGGCTTGCACCCGTGCTCGAACCGACGAACGGCGAGCGCCGGGCTAAATGGCCTGGTCCTTTTGGCAAGACCATTTTCAGATCATTTTTTAACCAATTTATACTTGGCTATGCCTTTTTTGTATAAAAAATGAGCAAGTGTCATGTTAGATTTCCGCCCCTTTTAACGACTGCTCAGAAAACGAACAGTGAGTAAAGCATGCTGTACAGGAATCAACCCCGCTGCCACAGGCAGTGAACAGGAGGTATACGGTTCATCCGCTGACGTTACAGTTCTAGTGAGTGATCAAGGGGTCTTAATCAGGTAGCCCGGCTGCCCTCAATCAAGTTGCAGAAAGATCCTCTCCCGACAAAAGCAAAGCCCGAGCAATTGGGCGACGCAACGTCATGGGGCCCACTGGGAACACCGAACTGCCGAAGGAAAACCTCCCTCATGGCACGCCGTGAAGAGGATCTTTTCTGACTCTGCTCAGGAGAGACCCATGCGTCCGCTTCGCCCTTACACGGCCTCCATTCTGGCCATCCTGGCTTTCACCAGCAGCCTGGCCCTCGCCGACCAACCGGTCGCCTCCACCCAGAGCCTCGCCCAGCCCGACATCCCCAGCCTGCAAGCTGCCCGTGAGTCTGCCAGCGGCCGTAGCCAAGAACTGCTGAGCCTGTACAAGCGCTGGAAGAAAGCGCCGGCCAGCGAGCGCTCCGCGCTGCTTGAACAACTGATTGGCAAAGCCGAACAGCGTCGTCAACTGCTCGTCGATCTGGCACAGAGCCATCCGCAGGAAGTGCTGCGGGTGACCGTGCCGACCGACCAGCAGACGGGTATGCCGCCCGAGGTGGTGGCCAAGCTGGAACAGCACCTGGAGCTGGAAGGCGAACTGGAAGTGGTTTACGAGGACTACGAGAACGGCGATCACAAGCTGCGCCACTTCCTCAAGACCCCCTTCGGCGAACGCTTCGAACTGCGCCTGGCCAACGCCCAGCGGGAATGGCGCAGCGGCCTGAAGGTGCGCGCCCAAGGCTGGTTGCTGGCAAATGTCGATGGGGCGAGCGCCTCGATTCAGGGTGATCTGGTGGTCAACGACGACGATACCGGCCTGCTCCTGCTCGCCGGTGGCCCTAACAACACCAGCACCAGCACCAGCACTAGCACCAGCACCACCAGCACCACCAGCACCCCCAGCACCAGCACCACCACCAGCGCGATGCCCAATACCTTGGGCGCCCAGCGCACCCTGGCGGTCCTGGTGAACTTTCAGGATGCCCCGAGCAACAAGCCGTGGACCACCGACCAGGTTAACAGTCTGATGTTCGGTAGCGGCGGCGTCAGCGACTTCTACAAGGAAAACTCCTCCCAGCAAACCTGGCTGACCGGCAGTGTCGCCGGCTGGTACACCATCCCGGTGAGCAGCACGATCTGCGATGCTTCTGCCATCGAAACGAATGCCAGGTCGGCGGCCCAGGCGAGCGGCTACAACCTGAGCCAGTACGACCGCTTCGTCTACATCTTCCCGAAGAACGCCTGCGGTTACTCCGGCATGGGCCAGGTCGGCGCCTTTCCTTCCGCCGCCTGGATCAACGACAGCATGATTCTGCACACCATCGCCCATGAGATGGGCCACAACCTCGGCCTGCAGCATGCCCATGCCCTGGACTGCGGCAACACCACCCTGGGCAGCACCTGCACTTCTCAGGAATACGGCGACACGCTGGACGTCATGGGTTATTTCGGCACCGTCGGTGATTTCAACGGCTTCAACAAGGAGCGCCTGGGCTGGTTGGCCAGCAGCAATATCATCACCGTCAACAGCAGCGGCAGCTTCTACCTGAAGCCGGCAGCCGCCCAGACCTCCAGCGCCAAACTGCTGAAAATCGCCAAGGGCCTGGATAGCAGCGGCGCGCCCAGCTACTACTACGTCGAATACCGCCAGCCGGTTGGCTTCGACGCGCAGCTCCCCAATCTCGGCGTGATCGACCCGAACAACATATTCAGCGGCGTGGCCGTGCGCGAGGCCAGTCCGAGCGACGGCAACAGCGGCTTCCTGCTGGACATGACCCCGGGCAGCGACTTCGTCGACATGAAGGATGCAGCCCTGACTGGCGGCCATAGCTTCAGCGACAGCGGCATCAACATCACCACCCAGTCGACCGATGCCAGTCAGGCCTTGGTCACCGTCGACATCGGTGGCGGCAGCGCGCCGACCTGCACCCGCAGCGCACCGACCGTCAGCGTCAGCCCGGCGCAAAGCACCTGGCTGCCGGCCGGTAGCAGCTTCAGCTACACCGTCACGGTGACCAACAAGGACAGCAGCGCCTGCGCCAGCAACAACTTCAGCCTGAGCCCGATCAATCCCGCTGGCTGGAGCGCCAGCCTGGGCAGCAGCCTGAGCCTGGCCCCTGGTGCCAGCGCCAGCGTCCCCCTCAATGTCACTACGCCGAGCACCGCCGTCGACGGTTTCTATAACGTCGGCGCCAGCGCCGCGGCCAATGGCCTGAGCGCCAGCGGCAGTGCCAACTTCGTGGTGAACAACCCCGCCACGGCGAACCAGCCGCCCAAGGCTGTGAACGACAGCGCGCTGCTCACCAGCCTGAACCCGGTGGACATCGCCGTGCTGGCCAATGACAGCGACCCGAACGGCTATACCCTGAGCATCGTCACCTTCACCCAGGGCAGCAAGGGTAAAGTCAGCCTGAACAGCAACGGCACCCTGAAGTACAGCCCGACCAAGTCGCTGAAGAGCACTGACCAGTTCAGCTACACCATCAGCGACGGCAAGCTCAGCGCCAGCGCGACCGTCAGCATCAGTCTGACGCCCTAACAAAGCGACCGAAGCCGCAAAAAAAAGCGCAGAGCCTAAAGCCCTGCGCCTTCTTTTTAAAAAGGGCGCTGCTGCACAGCGCCCTTTTGCCTTTTGCCAAGCCGGCGGCCCTGTCCTAGAGGGTCGTAAAGCCATTACCCACTATTGGCAGAGAGGGCATTTGGCAGTGTCCGTTTTCGGAGCGACAGGAGTGCCGGTGATGGCCCCCAGGCCCTGAGCACTGGCGGTGTTATTAAAGAACACGGTGCCAGGAGCCGGACCACCCGTGAAGCTGGTAGGAGTGTAGGTCTGTTTGAGCACCACCTTCTCTCCCAACGCCAGGCTGCCGGTGCACTGGCCGCTACCCGCCGTGCAAGTCAGGTTTGCCCCACCGCTATCCTTGACCAGGGTCGGTACTGCCGAGTCTTTGATGAGCACACTGTTCAGTCCCTCTTGGCCGGTATTGGTGACGGTGATGATATTGCTCGACTTGATCACCACCTGACCGTTTTCCACAACTACCTGTACGCCATTGCAGACCTTGGCGATGCTCAGATCCGGCTGCAGAGTCAGTTGGCAGTTCGCAGTGGCGTTCGAGCCACCCAGGAGCGGTCCGCCTGAATTGGCGAAGAAGCTCAGGGCCACTGTATCGGAGTACGAGACAGTCGTGACCGGGCTCACCTGATAGCTGCCCTGGTAGAGCGCCTGCTTATGGGGGGCCAGAGTAAAGCTGGCGGAAGAGCCCAGGGTCAGGTCGGCGGGCACGATATCAGTGGGGTCGCCGCAGACCCCGTTGCCGTCATCGATGCACACCGCGTTGAACGTGGAGCCGGCGGCGTTATCATCCAGCTTGATAAACAACGACTCTCCGCCGGTATTGCTGGCGATACCTGTGAATTTCACCGTGGCTGTATCCCCGGTCGCATTGATGCTCGTGGTACAGGCCTTGGTGACACTGGCGCCGCAGACTGGGAAAGAACTCAGCACGAAATCCTTCAGCTGGGCAGTTTGCGACTCGGCTGAGCGGGTTTCGGCGAGGAAGGAGGCGAAGCAGGGAGTGGTCCCCAACAGCCGGGTGACGTTGATCCCACCCTCGAAGAAGCTCTCGAAGGGCAGCCCGCTGCCAGATTTCGACGCGTAGGGCCAAGGTGGCGAACTCTGCGACGTCAGGTTGGTGATGGCGCAGGCCAGTTTATCGCCGGCCCCATCGCATTTGGCACTGGTCGACCTGATCACCAGATCAAGCGGGCTGAACTTGCCGCTCGTCTCGTCGGGGTCGATGTTACCGTTGTGGTTCGCGTCATTCGGGTCCCATTGATAGACCTTGACGATCGGCACCGCCCCACTGGCCTGCGGGTAATCCACGATAACGAACATATCGCCCGGCAGAAACTTCCCAGGGTTGGCCGGGTCCGGACGCAATGCCACGTGGGTGCCGGTGAAGGTGCCGTTCGGGCCTGGGGTAACCGGGTTCTGGAAGAACCAGAAGCCAGCAAAGGCATCGCCGTTATTGGCTAAACGGTCCAGGCCGAAGTAGACCATCAGATCGCCGGCCTTATGGACCGGAGGCCCGACCGCCGTGGGATCCGAGCAGAGCACCGGCATCTTGCTGCCATTCACGCAGACGTCGGTCGGGTTGGTGTAGGCCGCCGCATAGGCATCGGTGATGTCGTCCTTGTCCGGTACCGCACCGTTGGTAAATCTCCAGGAACTGACATCATTGACATCCTTGGAACCGCCCGTGGTGAAGATGCTGAGGGGTGCCGGGTCGGCAATGATCCCGGTAAAGGTAACCAGGTTGGCGCCTTTGGTGCCCGCAAAGAGTCCGCCCCAATCATCACCAGGGACAGCGGGATCGTCCGGAATATTGCCGTCCAACTCGAACAGCCCTGGGGGGTTACCGTCGACGGCGTGAGCCATCGTGCTGACCATCGTGCTGGCCACGCCAGCCGCAAAGATTGCGCCGAGCAAACAGCTCGGCAGCTTTCTCAACAAGTTCCGCGTGTTCATATGATTGCTCCTCCGCCTTGACCTCTCAGGTCCTGCAAGAGGTGGCGAGCTCAGCTTTCCACTCCGCCCGAGCGGAATACCAACGGCTTTGGACAAAGCCCTTGAACCGACTGGTCAGCTGTAAATCTGGCAGGTGTTAGCAGATCCCGATTTTATTATCTGGCAGAACGCCTCCATCGAAATCCCGATCCGGAGAACAACAGACTCTCCTCGCGATTAAAGCAATCAATTCTTATGCCAGAATATTAACTATCTGTTTTATAAGAACTTTAATAGAAAGCAAGGTAACTAAATAGAGCATTAGAGAGCATTGGCGGGACGCCAAAGGGAAATCGCGGGGAAGGTTGTTAAAGCGGGTTAACAGCCGCACCGGCAATCCAGCCGGCAATGGTTCCATACCTCAATTATTTCAATACCTTGACGGCATGACAGGGGAAATCGCACCTGTACAGATAGCGTAACAGGCCCGAACCTGCTCTGTGTCCGGGCTTGGCTCACGCCATCGCTAAAGCTGACGACCCTGGCCTTGCCAGGCATCCTGCGGCAGTGTCACGCCCTTCAGTTTGTTGCGGTATTCCTTGGTGACATCTCGGGCTTCATCCGTGCTGGTCACCGCTGTCGGGGTAATCATCACCACCAGTTCGGTGCGGCCCTGCTTCTTGCCCTGACTGCCGAACAACCAGCCCAGTACCGGGATGTTTCGCAGGTAAGGCAGCCCCTCGTTGTGGCGCTCGGTGTCCTCCTTGATCAGGCCGCCGAGGACCAGGGTTTCCCCGCTCTGGATCGCCACGTTGGTCTTGATCTTCCTCTGGTTGATGGTCGGCGAGTCGATGCTGGAGGAGGCGGTGGGAGTCACATCGTTCACCTCCTGGGTGATCTCCAGCACGATCATGCCGCCGGAGTTGACCCGCGGGGTGACCTCCAGCAGGACACCGGTGTCGCGGTACTGAATCGTACTGGTGACCAGCGCCGAGGGGTTGGCGATCGGGTTATTGACCACCCCGCTGGTGTTAGCGGTTTCCGAGGTGCGCACCGGCACCTGGTCACCGACGCGAATCGTCGCGGTATGGTTGTCCAGTACCATCAGGGTCGGCGAGGAGACCACGTTGATTTTCGAATCCGCTGCCAGCAAGTCGAGCAACACCTTGGCGCCGGCCGCATCGAAAACGCTCAACGAACCCGTGGGCTTCAGGTCCGTCGGGGTGACCAGGGGAAATTTGCCGAGCGTGCCACTCAGGCTTTTGCTACCAATGGCGCTCTTGAAGAACCACTGCAAACCGTAGCGCAGCTCGTCTTGCAGGGTAACCTCGACAATGGTTGCTTCCACCAGCACTTGCAGCGACAGCACGTCGAGCTTCTGGATCGCCTGCAGGACCTTCTCGTAATCGGCAGGTGTGGCCATCACCAGCAGCGCATTGTTCTCGTCGTCGGCGATGATACTGACGTTGCCCACCTCCATAGCGGTGCCTTCCCCGCCCGTAGTGACCAGTTGCGGAGCGCGCTCGACCTTGGGCTTGGCGTTGGCGTTGGCGTTGGCCTCAGGCTCAGCCGCCGATGTATAGGGCATAGCCGTAGCCGATGCGGCTGGCGTAGCGTCCTTCCCGTTCTCATGGGCGGCCCGCTGCCCCTCGAACAGCTGGGTAAGGATTTCCGCCATGTGCTCTGCCTTGCCATTCTGCACGTGATAGATGTACATGCTCGCGCCCTGGCCGTTGTCGGCAAGATCGAGGCGCTCGATCCAGGTTCGCGCGTCCTCCAGGTATTTGGCCTGGGGGGTAATCACCATCAGGGCGTTGAGCCGTTCGATCGGCAGGAACCGCACCATGCCCGCCAGCGGCCCGGTGGCGGCGTCACCGAAGATGGCCTCCAGTTCCTTGAGCACCACTGGGGCATTCACCGACTGCAGGCGGAACAGACCAATGGACATGCCACGCAACTGATCGACATCGAAGACCCGCACGGTGTCGCGAATGTTGTTCAGCTCCTCCTGGGTACCGGCGACCATCAGCAGATTGCGTGTCTCGTCGACCCGCATCAGCCCCTTGACTGGCTTGAGCGGCTCGAGAATCTTTTGCAGTTCGGCGGCCGAGATGTAGCGCAAAGGGATCACCAGCAATTGGTAACCGCGCAGTTCCACCGGATTCAACCGCGGCACCAGCGCACTCGACGGTGCGGACTCGACAGGCACCACTTCATAGAAGTTCTGTGACTTCACCAGGACCGCGCCGTTGACCTGCAACAGCGTCTCCAGGGTCGGCAGCAGCGCCTCTTTGGTCAGCGGCCGGCTGGTCTGCAAATTGACCGTGCCACTGACGTCTTTGTCCACCACATAGTTCAGATGAAGGATCTCGCCAAGGATGATCTTGATCACCTCCGCGATCTCCATCTGCTGAAAATTCAGGGTGATATCGCCCTCCTCGGTCAAGGGCTGAACAGCACCATTGCCCAGCTCGACCATGCTGCCGGAGCCACGGTATATCTCGGCGCGGGGTGACTGATTGGCCGCGCGGGGCGGCGAGGAAGAGGCCTCACGGCGAAACGCCTCCGCCCCCGTCTTCGGCGCCGTGCGTGACAGGCGCGTGCTACCGGGCGCCGGTGCCGCGGCCTGCTCGGCCTTATGACCCCACGGATTGTCCAGGGTGGCCCGATCGCCACCGGGAGTCATTGCGCAGGCCGCCAACAGCAAAAGACTGTTGAGCAGAAAAGGGCGAGCCACGCACCAGAACTTCTTCATCAGCCTTCTCCTCTACCCCTGCCGGGCCGGCGCGGCGGGTGCCGGCGTGGTCGCGGGGGTCGCTCGAATCGTTGTCTTGCCAGTCGGCGCTTTTGGCGGGACGGGTTTGCCCGGCTTCGTCTTGGCGGTCGGCGGTCTGGAGCCTTCCTGGTGTTCGATCGGCTCACGCAGTGGCATTTCCACCTGCCGGTTGCCGTTACTGAGCAGCACGCGATCAGTGTCGATGCGCTCCAGCCGCCAGTTGTCGACGAGCACCATGTCCAGCTCCAGCAACAGGTGTTGCGTGCCCCGACGCTCGCTGAAGGTCGCCAACCGGCGCCCCTTCTCCAGCGCAATGCCGGTCAAGCGCCAGGCCTCGCGTAACTGCTGCGCATCCAGGCTCTCCTGCCCCCCTCCTTCCCTGACCACCGGCGGGCGCCGTGTGTTGCTGAACAAGGGGCGGTCGATCATCGGCTGGAACTCGGCGAAGGACGGGCGCGCAGCGTCCGGCACAGTCGTAGTCGCAGTCGCAGTCGCAGGCTTACTCGCCTCCGTCTCCTTGGCACCGGCCAGCTGCGGCAAGACAAACAGCACGAGCACGAGCAGCAACACCCACCACCACCAGTGCGCCCGTAGCCAGCGCAGCAGCTCATTCATGGGACGCCTCCTCACGGGAGATGAAGCCCTTGAGATCGAAGGTGACATCCAGCGAGGGTACAGCCTTGATATCCGCCGCCTGACGGACGCGCTGCATGTCGACCCGCGGGTTGCTGAGTACCACCAGGTTCTCCACCAACAGCAACGGTTCGTGATACGCCAGCTCATAGAGCAAATGCACCAGATGTCCGGTTTCGCCGCGCATATGCACCTTGATGCCCACGGATGGCAACACTGTCTCGGCATCCGGACTGTTAAGAATCTGGGTGCTGACCACCTGCCCCCCGATCTGCCCGATCAGTTGGCCGATCAGTTGCTGTAACGCGGCACTGGCCAGCGCCGGCCGAGTCTCGGCAAACACCAGCCGCGACATCGGGTCGTTACGTCGCAGTTCGGTCAGGCGGGCTTCCTGCTCGGGCAGCTCGCCAACCAGGCGCTGATAAACAGCCAGCCGTTGTTGCAGACTGTCGATGGCCTCTTCATCGGACCGGAAACGGCTGAGCAATGGTCCAAGCACCACCCACAACAACAGGCTGACCAGCACCAGCAGAATAAGCACAGCCAGCAACTGCCGCAGACGTAGCGGGATCATGGAGTCTCCTGCACGGACCGACGCTCGGCGAGCAGGCTGAAGCGATCCTTCAGGGTCGTTGGATTACTGGTGATCGGTGACGCATAGCTGACGTTGTGCAGAGTCCTGGACTTTTCGAGCAGACCGATCAGTGCCGAGGCCTCGGCCGATTCACCTTCGAAACGTACCCGCTCACCGCTCAGTTCGAAGCGGCTGAGCCAGGTGGTGTCTGGAAGCAGGGCTGTCAATTCGTTGAGAATCCGCAAAGCCTCACTGGCGTGAACCTGTTGTTCGCGCAGATAACTGCGTCCGGCCTCCAGCCGCTGCAGTTCGACACGGACCGCTGACGCCCGCTCGGCGGCCACCTTGGGCACACCCAGTTCGCTGGCCAGGCGCTCGGCGCGTTGGTGCTGTTGTAACAGCGGGAAAGCCACCAGCAACAGCAGCCCCAGTAGCGCGGCCACCTGCAAGCGGCGGTTACCGCGCCAACCCGCGTTGCGATTGCGCACTCGGCTACCCGGCAACAGGTTGACTGACTTGCCCGTCCAACGCTCCTCACCGTCGGCCAGGGTGATCACTGAAGGCTGCACGCCCAACCCATCGAGGCGCTTGAGCAGCTCATCCAGGTAGGCGCGCAGCACCACCAGCAACTCCACGTGCAAGCGCTGCTGGCGGCGGTCGCGTTCCAGAATACGGTAGCCGAAGTACACCTGATCGCTATTGAAGGGGGTATGACGATCCATCTCGAAGCGCAGCACGTTGCTCAGCCCTGCCTCCGTGGCGGCGGGCAGGCTGAGAATCTTGCGCAGGACCTGCTGGCTCGCCAGCAGCACAATCACTTGGGAGGCCTTCGTCGTCCGGCTGAGCAACGGCTCGATAAGCTCCGTCGGCAGCTCGCCGTCTTGCCCCAGAGCGGCGCTGACCAGCGTTTCACTCTGGCTGTAATTGCCGAAACGGATACTGCACTGTCCCTCTTGCAGGACGATAAACAGCAGATTGCCGCGGCGCCGCAAACGCTCCAGCCAGCGTTCCGGAATCAGGCCGAGCAACTCCTGACTCCACCACAGCCAGAACCGCTGAACCACGACGATCAGGGACGCCATTGCCAGGCGCAAGCGGTTGTTCATGCGTGCCTCCCGTGTTCAAGGACGCTTCAATAGCAACAGACGATCACTGTCGCTCTGTGCTCTGCAATACATCGAAACTCTGTCCGCGCCCGAAACCTTGCACATGTGCCAGCACTTGTTGCCGGGCCGTTACACCTATGCCCAGCGTTGTATCGGTAACGATAGAGTAGTTGACGCCCGGCGCATTGGGTGCCAGAAGCATGGGGTCCACGCCACTCAACAGCGGCGGCCGCTGACCACTGGCGTAGCTACGTCGACGTTCCTCGATAAAGCGATCGACGCTATCGGGGACGATGCCCGGCAATGCCAGCAACACCTCGCGCGGAGCGACCAGGGGATTGACCTCGGCCTTGTTCGAGTAAATGGTCAGTGCCGGTAGCACCTGCTGGTAAAGTTCCTCCGTCATGCCCAGCACCTGGCGCAGCTCCTCCACACTCTCGAAGGGTGCGTTGCGCGGCCCCGGCTTCCCGGCCGCCTTGTACTGCTCCTCCTCGGCACCCATGGGGCTCAGTTCCTGGTCCTCATCACGCCAGTCGATAATCGCACTCGTCATGGCCAATGCTGCCTGCTCTGTCAACCCTACGGATTTGAACAACCCTTGCAGTAGTTGCGGACCCGCTTCGTTGAGGTCAATCTTGCCCTGCTCGTCGAACAGCGCCACCTCGACGCTGATGCCATCAAGCACCAGCGTGCGCGTGCTGCCATCGGCCAGCCAGCCGGCGGTGTTCGTCTGCAGCAGACTCCACAGGCCCCAGTTGACCCCCGCCTCAGTGACATGCCGACCTTGCGCCGCCAGACGCAGGTTGCTGGCCAACTGCAGCTCGATGCGAGTGCTGGCAGAGAGACTCAGAATGATCAGGGACAGCAGCACCAGCAGCCAGAGCACGCTGACCAGCGCTACCCCGCTGCTACGCCTGGGTGCATCAATGGCCATTGACGATGGCATAGGCCATATCCTTCGGCGCCACCAGTAATTGCGGAGCACTGTCACGCTGACGCTTGGGCGGTGTCAGGCGCAACAAGACAGGCAGACCGGCCTGTTTCTGCCATTGCGACTGCCAATCCAGCCCGCCCTCGGGGAGCCGCTCCAGGTAGCCGAAATGCCAGGCGCTGGGCTGGCCCTCGATCAGTACCTGACGTTTGCCGTTATTGGCCAGAGCTTTGACAATCAGCGCCCAGCTGACTTTCTCCGACTTCTCGAAGGGCAAATAGCGCAATTCCAGTTGCCAGGCGAGCCCCTTGCCCGCGAGCTGCTTGTCCTGCACCAATTGCACCCAGTAGAGCTGCTTGCTGTCACCCAGGACCGGCAGGCGCGCAACAAAGATCAGCCCCTGTTCCTCACCGAAGAAGGCCATCTGCTGCTTGTCTTCGTCATCCTGTACCTGGATGGAAACAGGGCTCTCCAGCAGACGGCGCAGCAGCGTCTGAGTCATATAGCGCTGTTCCATGTCCTGCTGGCGCAGCTCGGCAGCATCCCAACTGCGCAGGGCAACATGCAGCCCGCCATAGGCCAGCATCGTCACCAGCATCGCGAGGATCAGCGCCACTAACAACTCGACCAGGGTGAAGCCATGATCCACGCGACTCATGGTGCCTCCCGCAGCAGCCTGACCGTGCTCAGAGAGACCCGCTCGGCCGGACCCGCGCCCCAGCTGACCGAGACCCGGATCAACCAAGGGCTGATGCTGTAATGCTCGCCAGCCTGTTGATTGTCGAAGTGATAGGGTTCGATCTCGCTTTGCCAGCGGTAGTGACTGTCCAGCCGCCCCTCCTTCTTGCCCCGGCTATCGGCGTTGAGCCGGGTCAGCACATCCGCCAGCTGTGACTCGGCCAGTTGCAGGGCCACCTGATGATGCTCGGCGGCTTCCAGGGCCTTGAACGACTGAGAAACAATGCGCATCAACACGCTCATGCTGAGACTGAGGATGAGGAAGGCCACCAGCACTTCCAGCAGGGTAAAACCGCGCGAATTATTCATGCGGCTGATCCTCTGCCTGCGCCGCTGTGCGCTGTACACGCCCGCTCAGCCAGTCGACGCTGATCACCTCATTACGCGCTTCCATCCTCAGCCTGAGGCTGCCGCCGGAGGAGTCGCCGCTCGGGTAAAAAAGGATCTGCGCCGCACCTGTCGCCCTCTCGCCCTGGACCGGGCCGTCCTTCAGATCCAGCTCCAGGTGCTCGGGCAAGGTGTAGGGCTGCTCCCGATAACTCAGGTGCAGGCCTCTGTTCTCGGCATCCTGGCTGATACTCACCACGGTGCCAGTGAGGATCGCCTGACTGCGTGCGTGACGCAGCAGGGCCACCATTTTACGGCTCTCCGCCTCCAGGGTGAGGCCTGGCAGAAAGCGCTGGAACCCCGGGCCTACCAGGCTGATCGCCAGACTGGCGATCACCAGCACCACCAGCAGTTCCAGCAAGGTGAAGCCCCGCTGCTCAGTCCCAGCTATGCACATCGCGGTCCTCTCCCTCACCGCCCTCGCGCTTGTCGGCCCCCAGGCTCCAAAGGTCGAATTCACCGTGCTGCCCCGGCGAGCGGTATTGGAAGTCGTTGCCCCAGGGGTCCTTGCGGATCACATTCTTCTTCAGGTAGGGCCCGTTCCAGCCTTCGACATTGCGCGGCTTGGTGATGAGTGCATCGAGCTTCTGCTCAGTGGTGGGATAGCTGCCCAGCTCCAGCCGGTACAGATCCAGGGCCGCACTCAGTTCCTGAATCTGCAGCGCGGCCGCCTTGGTCTTCGAGCCGCTCAGTTGTTTGAACACCTGCGGCCCGACCAGGCTGGCCATCAGACCCAGGATCACCAGGACCACGAGGATTTCCAGCAAGGTGAAACCCGCACTACGCTTGCCTGTACGGGTCGTTGAAAAAGGATGACGCCAACGTCGATTGTCCATGTGGTTCTCCCCGATCAGATCGGTAGTTCAGTAATACTCATGATGGCCACGAGCACCGAGAGGATGATTCCGGCGATCAGCATGCCGAGGCCAACGATCAGCAACGGCTCCAGCACCGCCAACAGCCGCTGGATGGAGATCTCCACCTCACGGTCGTAGGTGTCCGCGACTTTCAGCAGCATCTCGTCAAGGTGGCCGGTCTCTTCGCCCACCTGAATCATCTGTAACGCCAGCACGGGGAACACACCTGATGCGAGCAGCGGCGCCGCCAGCTGACGGCCTTGTTTCAGACTTTCGGCGGCGATCCCGACCTGCTCCACCATCAACTGATTGCTCAGGGTCTGGCGGGCGATGTTCAAGGCCTGCAGCAATGCCACCCCGCCTGTGAGCAGAGTGCCCAGGCTACGAGCGAAGCGCGCGGTTTCGATGCGCTGGCGCAGCGGCCCGAACAGCGGCAGATGCAGCATCAGGCGGTCCCACTGTTTGCGGTAGCCGGGTTGTTTGAGCATTTGACGCCAGAGCACACCGGTCGCCAGCACGGCCAACAGCAGCCAGATACCCGCGCTGCGCAACAACTCCGCCACACCGATGACGATCTGCGTCGAAAACGGCAAGGCAGCGCCCATGTCGTCAAACAACTGGCGGAACTGCGGGATGACATAGGTAAGGATCACCAGCAGCGACCCCACCGACACCACCAGCAGGATCACCGGGTAGATCAGCGCCGATACCAGCCGGTCGCGCAAGGACTTGCTGCGCTCCAGGTAATAGGCCAGGCTGCCCAACCCCTCCGCCAGGTTCCCGGCCACTTCCGAGGCTTGCACCATGCTGATATAAAAGCCGGAGAACAGCTGCGGGTACTCCACCAGGATCCGCGACAGGCTGACACCACGGCGCACCCCTTCCTGAATCGGCGTGATCAGTTGCTGCATGGGCTGATCGGCGCTGACCCGCAGCATGATCTCCAGCGAGCGGTCCAGCGGCACGCCGGAATGCAGCAACGAGGCCAGGTGCTGAGTGAACAGGATCACCAGCCGGTTACCGCGCGAACGCTGCAACAGATCGTTCAGGTCGAAATGCAACCAGGCCTGCCAGCCACGCCGGGTGCTGATCTCGATCGGGATCAAGCCGCGCGCGCGCAACTGCTCGAGTACTGCCTGCTCATCCGCGACGTCCAGCTGACCTTGCTGGATCTCGCCGTTGTCGCTCACCGCGCGAAAGTGAAAGAGAGCCACACTCAGCCCTCCTGCGTGACGCGAAGCACTTCTTCGATGTTGGTCGTCCCGTCCAGCGCCTTCAGGCAGCCATCTTCATACATGCTCAACATACCCTCCTCGCGAGCCGCATGCCTCAGCGTCCCGGCATCGGCGTGCTGAAGGATCAGCCGACGGATGGCATCGCTCACGACCAGGACTTCGATGATCGCGATCCGGCCGTGATAACCGGTGCCGGTGCAGGCGTTGCAGCCCTTGGGCCGATAAAGGGTCACCGGCTGCCCACCGGCCAGCCGCTCCAAATGCAACTCGCGAAGCATTTCCGGCAACGGCTGGTAGGCCTCGCGGCACTGGGTGCAGAGCTTGCGCACCAGGCGCTGGGCCAGCACGGCATTCAGGGTCGAGGTCAGCAAATAATCCTCAACGCCCATTTCCAGCAGGCGGGTGACACTGCTGGGCGCATCGTTGGTGTGCAGGGTGGACAGCACCAGGTGCCCGGTCAGCGCCGACTGGATGCAGATGCGCGCGGTCTCCAGGTCACGCATCTCACCGACCATGATCACGTCCGGGTCCTGACGCACAATGGAACGCAGGGCACTGGCGAAGGTCAGGCCGATGCTCGGCTTGACGTGGATCTGATTGACGCCCTCGAGCTGATACTCCACCGGATCTTCAACGGTGATCAGCTTGCTCTCACTGGTATTGAGGCTGTTCAGCGCGGTGTACAGAGTCGTGGTCTTGCCACTGCCGGTGGGCCCGGTCACCAGCAGCACGCCGTGGGGAATGTGCAGCACGCTTTGCAGACGCTGCAATGGCTGCTCACTGAACCCCAGAGCGGCGAAGTCGAGCACTACACTCTCGCGATTGAGCAGCCGTAGCACCACGCTTTCGCCGTGCATGGTGGGCACCGTGGAGACGCGGATGTCCAGATCGTTGCCCTGCACCCGCATCTCGATGCGACCGTCCTGTGGCAGGCGTCGCTCGGCGATGTTCAGCCGTGCCATCAACTTGATCCGCGAGATGACCGCAGGCGACAGTTGCACCGGCGGCGCCTCGGTTTCATGCAATACACCGTCAATGCGGAAGCGCACCTTGAGCCGGCTCTCGAACGGTTCGACGTGGATATCCGAGGCTCGTAGCTCCACCGCATGCTGGATGATCAGGTTGACCAGACGGATAACCGGCGCCTCGCTGGCCCGGTCGCGCAATTGTTCGACGTCTTCTACCGACTCCTGCTCGGAGGGCTCGACACGCGCCAGGATATCGCCCATCTGGCTCTGACCCTGACCGTGCATACGCTCGATGGCAGCATCGATCTCAGAGCCGAGCGCCACCAGCGGAGCGATCCGACAGCCGGCTCCCAGGGTCAGCGCTTCCACCACGAAACGGTCCTGCGGGTCAGCCATCGCGACCAGCAATTCACCGTCGTTGAACTCCAGCGGCAAGGCCCGACACTCTTTGAGAAAGCGATAGGACAGCTGCTCGGCCAGCAGGGGCGCGGCAGGAAAGTCGGCAGCAGTCACCCGTGGCAGGTTCAGCAACTGCGACAGCTGCTGGGCGATATCCTGTTCGGAAACCAGGCCCAGGCGGTTGAGCAAGGTCGCGAGCGAAGGTCCCCAGGCCTGCCCGGCCTGCATGCGCAGCACCCGGTTGTAGTCAGCCTCGGACAAACGGCCAGCCTTGACCAGGGCAAGCCCGAGATCGACCGGCGCTACAGGAGGGGTGTCACGTTCCGCGGCCAGCATGGTGCTTCCAACCTCGGGCGATACCTAAAGCACACAGATCCCTCGTGGTCGGTACAACGCCACACATGATCCCATTCAACGTTAAGGTAGCTTTCACTATAGCTGCTGTTGATCGCTTCACCGATTCAGTCGGACCACTGACGGCTCGATCGATTCGCCCGCCTATTTGCCCCTCAATCCCCTATCTGCTAGTGTCGCGCCGGTTTAACGTCAACCGGAAATCGCCGCCATGGCCCGCAAAAAAGCTGCACTGGATTTCGAACAATCCCTCGCTGACCTGCAAACGCTGGTCGAGCGCCTGGAGAACGGCGAGCTGTCGCTGGAAGACTCGTTGACCGCTTTCGAGCAAGGCATCGGTCTGACCCGTGACTGCCAGGCTGCGCTGGCGCAGGCTGAGCAGAAGGTTCAGGTGCTGCTTGAGCGTGATGGCGAGCTGACCGAGGCTCCCTTTGACGCGGAACAGCCAGAATGATCGCGGCGTATTCGGCCAGCAGTCAGGCCCGGGTCAACGCGGCACTCGAAACCCTGTTCAACGCGCCGAGTCCTGAACTCGCACGCTTATATGAAGCCATGCGCTACAGCGTGATGAATGGCGGCAAACGCGTGCGTCCGCTTTTGGCCTATGCCGCCTGCGAAGCGCTGGGCGGTGACGCGGAGCAAGCCAACGGCGCGGCCTGTGCGGTGGAGTTGATCCACGCGTACTCGCTGGTGCACGACGATTTGCCGGCGATGGACGACGACGATCTGCGTCGCGGCCAACCAACTACGCACAAAAAATTCGACGAAGCCTGCGCGATTCTCGCCGGTGACGGCCTGCAAAGCCTGGCCTTCAGCGCCCTGCTCGACTCGCGCCTGAATTCAGCCGATGCCGAGACTCGCCTGCAAATGGTCAGCGCTCTGGCGTTGGCGGCAGGCCCGGCCGGGATGGTCGGCGGTCAGGCCATCGACCTCGGGTCGGTTGGCTTGAAGCTTGATCAAAAAGCCCTCGAATACATGCATCGGCACAAGACCGGCGCGTTGATCGAAGCCAGCGTCAAGCTCGGCGCCCTGGCCAGTGGCCGCGCCGAGAAAGACGAACTCAAATCCTTGCAGACCTATGCACAGGCCATCGGCCTGGCGTTTCAGGTGCAGGACGACATTCTCGACGTCGAAAGCGATACCGAAACCCTCGGCAAGCGCCAGGGCGCCGATATTGCCCGGGACAAACCGACTTACCCGGCGCTGCTCGGCCTCGACGCGGCCAAGGCTTATGCCCTGGAACTGCGCGATCAGGCCCTGCATGCACTGCGACCGTTTGACGCGTCGGCCGAGCCGCTGCGTGATCTGGCGCGCTATATCGTCGAACGCCGCAGCTGATCCGGCGCTCGTTGCCCAGCGCATTTCGGTCAAGTTCCGAGCTCTGCGTGGGCAGCGTGCGATGCATCAGGTAAACTGCCGCCTCTTTTATACCTATAACGATTCGCCTGATGCCCACGACGTTTCATGAGATTCCCCGCAAGCGCCCGACCACGCCCCTGCTCGACCGTGCCAACACGCCGGACGGCCTGCGCCGGTTAGGCGAAGCCGAGCTGGAAACCCTGGCGAATGAGTTGCGCCTGGAATTGCTCTACACGGTCGGTCAGACCGGCGGGCATTTCGGTGCCGGCCTGGGCGTTATCGAGCTGACTATCGCGTTGCATTACGTTTTCGACACCCCGGACGACCGGCTGGTGTGGGACGTCGGTCATCAGGCGTATCCGCACAAGATCCTCACCGGTCGCCGCGAGCGCATGGGCACCCTGCGCCAGAAGGACGGCCTTGCAGCCTTCCCGCGTCGTTCCGAGAGCGAGTACGACACCTTTGGCGTCGGTCACTCCAGCACCTCGATCAGCGCAGCGCTGGGCATGGCGATTGCCGCCCGCCTGCAAAACAGTGATCGCAAGGCGATCGCAGTGATCGGCGACGGCGCACTGACCGCGGGCATGGCGTTCGAAGCGCTGAACCATGCGCCGGAAGTCGACGCCAACATGCTGGTGATCCTCAACGACAACGACATGTCGATCTCGCGCAACGTTGGCGGGCTGTCGAATTATCTGGCGAAGATCCTTTCCAGCCGCACGTACGCGAGCATGCGTGAAGGCAGCAAAAAGGTCCTGTCGCGCCTGCCCGGCGCCTGGGAAATCGCCCGTCGTACCGAAGAATACGCCAAAGGCATGCTGGTGCCCGGCACCCTGTTCGAAGAGCTGGGCTGGAACTACATCGGTCCGATCGACGGCCATGACCTGCCCACCCTGATCGCCACCCTGCGTAACATGCGTGACCTCAAGGGCCCGCAGTTCCTGCACGTCGTGACCAAAAAAGGCAAAGGCTTCGCCCCGGCGGAAGTCGACCCGATCGGTTACCACGCGATCACCAAACTCGAACCGCTGGACGCTCCCGCCGCCGCGCCGAAAAAAGCCAGTGGGCCGAAGTACTCTGGCGTGTTTGGCGAGTGGCTGTGCGACATGGCCGCTGCTGACCCGCGCCTGGTCGGCATCACCCCGGCGATGAAAGAAGGCTCCGACCTGGTGGCCTTCAGCGAACGCTTCCCGCTGCGTTATTTCGACGTGGCAATTGCCGAGCAACACGCTGTGACTCTCGCCGCTGGCATGGCCTGCGAAGGCGCCAAACCGGTGGTGGCGATCTATTCGACGTTCCTGCAGCGCGGCTATGACCAGTTGGTGCATGACGTCGCGGTGCAGAACCTCGACGTGCTGTTCGCCATCGACCGTGCAGGTCTGGTGGGCGAAGACGGCCCGACTCACGCGGGCAGTTTCGACCTGTCGTTCCTGCGGTGCATCCCCGGCATGGTGGTGATGACCCCGAGCGACGAAAACGAACTGCGCAAAATGCTCAGCACCGGCCATCTGTACAACGGCCCGGCGGCAGTGCGTTACCCGCGTGGCACTGGCCCGAATGCCACCATTGAGAAAAACCTCGAACCGATTGAAATCGGCAAAGGCGTGATTCGTCGTCAGGGCAGCACCGTCGCCCTGCTGGTGTTCGGCGTGCAATTGGCCGAAGCACTCAAAGTCGCTGAAAAAATCGATGCGACCGTGGTCGACATGCGCTTCGTCAAACCACTCGATGAAGCGTTGGTACGCGAGATCGCTGGCAGCCATGAGCTGCTGGTGACCGTCGAAGAAAACGCCATCATGGGCGGTGCCGGTGGCGCGGTCAGCGAGTTCCTCGCCCGCGAGAACATCCTCAAGTCGATGCTGCATCTGGGCTTGCCAGACGCCTACGTCGAGCACGCCAAACCGGCGCAAATGCTCGCCGAATGTGGTCTGGACGAAGCGGGTATCGAAGAGGCCGTACGTCAGCGCTTGCAGCTGCTGGGCCTCTAAACCTCAAACCTGCACAAAACCCAGTGGGAGCGAGCCTGCTCGCGATAGCGGACTGACAGTCGACTCTGATGTTGACTGACACACCGTAATCGCGAGCAGGCTCGCTCCCACACTGGATCTATGTCGCGCACAAAATGGTGGCTGGACTCGATTTACTGTGGGAGCGGGCTTGCTCGCGAAGCAGGCACCTCGGTCTCAACGGTCGGGGGCAATCAACCGGCACAACTTGGCCGTCGCTTCGATCATCTGCCCGCTCGGCCGCTCCAGACCTTTATCCGTCACCAACAGCAATTGCCCTTGAGCCACCGCCGTCATCTGCGGCCAGGCTTTCCAGGCGTCGAGCTGCGCCTGGCTGCTGGCGAGGATCATCTGGGGATTACGTGACAGCACCGACTCCACGCTAACCTGCGGCGCCGGCAAGGTCATGTCGGCAAACACGTTGCGCGCACCGCACACCTCAAGCGCATCGCTGATAATCTGCCCACCGCCCACGGTGTACAGCGGCTGATCCCAGACCTGATAAAACACCCGCAGCGGTTCTTTGCGTTGATAGCGCTGGCGTAACTCGTCGAGCTGTTTGCGCAGATCAACCGCAAGCGTGCGCCCACGCTCGGGTCGGCCGAGGTGCCTGGCTATCGCTTCGATTTCGCGGGTCAGTTGTTTGAGGCCATGGGGTTCGGCAACGTAAGTCGGGATACCCAATCGACTCAGTTGCGCACGCTGCGCGGGGCCGACGCTGCCGGGCCAGAGCAACAGCAAATCCGGCTTGAGACTGAGCAGACGCTCCATGTCCAGCTGACCGTAACGGCCAACGGAAGGAATGGACTTGAGTTGCGCAGGACGCTCGCCGGCATCGAGCACGCCCACCAACAGGTCGGCCGAGCCCAGCTCAACGACGATTTCCGAGAGTGAGGGTGCGAGGCTGATGACTCGTTCGACCGCGACCGCCGAGCCACTGATGGCCAGCAGCAGAACCGCCAGCCAACTGCGCATCAGCCGAGTTGACGCGGAATACGGTAGAGGTAGAACAGCACCGTGGTCGACAGCGCCAGCAAGACCAACGGCACCGCTTCGAGGCCGACGAACACCGACAGAGCACCGATCCAGGCCGGCAAGGCCGCGACGAGGAATGCCGTACGGCGTTTAGCCGCCAAGGCCACCCAGGCAGCGGGTTCTTCCGGGGTATCGAGGGCTTTCTGGGTGGCGATCAAGGCATGCTTGTAGCGGCCGAAAAACCGCAAGCTGACAAACATCGAGGCCACGCCAGCAATGAAAAACGGCATCGCCAGCACCGGTAAAATCGCCTCGCTGTGGCCGAACACGCCGTTGATCACCAACAGCGGCAGCAAGGCCAGTGCAAAGTATTGCCACCAGTTGACGGACAGTCGCCGCCGGACCTGGCCGCGAGTCACGCCCGATCGGCCTCGCCCTGATGCTCGTTGCCCATCATGTGGTCGAGCTTGCTGGCCTTGGTTGCCAGGTAGAGCTTGTTGTGCGGATTGTGGCCGGTGTGCAGCGGCACGCGCTCGGCGACCAAGATGCCCATCTCGGTCAGGGCTTTGACCTTGCGTGGGTTGTTGGTCATCAGGCGCAGGGATTTGACGCCCAGGTGCTCAAGCATCGGCAGGCACATGGCGTAGTCGCGCTGGTCAGCAGCAAAGCCCAGACGTTCGTTGGCTTCAACGGTGTCGGCGCCGCCGTCCTGCAGTTCATAGGCGCGGATCTTGTTCAGCAGGCCAATGCCACGGCCTTCCTGACGCAAGTAGAGCAACACGCCACGGCCTTCGCGGGCGATCGCCTGCAACGCCGCCTCGAGTTGCGAACCGCAGTCGCAACGCTGGCTGAACAAGGCATCGCCGGTCAGGCATTCGGAGTGCAACCGGCCGAGTACCGGGGCACCGTCGGCAACATCACCCAGGCTTAGTACGACGTGCTCGCGACCAGTGGCCTCATCGAGAAAGCCATGCATGGTGAATTGCGCAAAAGGCGTGGGCAGCTTGGAAGCGGCGACAAAAACGACAGGCACCGGTGTGCTCCTGATCTGTAGGTACTGGAGATTCGCAGAGGCGGCATTGTAACAGCAGGTTCCTATAGACGCTTAGGCTGAATTATCGGCCATAACGATCAAAAAGTTCGATCACTGCCTTGCCGGCTTGGCGTTCTCATCAAAGGGATAAGGTTGTTTCCAATGCTCGAAAATCGGTTTCAACTGGCCGCTTTTCACCAGCAACTCCATGCGTTTGTCGTACAGCGACATCAAGGCACGGGCCTGTGGTGTATCGGCAAACCCCAGGAACAGCGGCAGTTCGGCCAAGTGAGTTCGCCGGTACTGGAACGGGTCCTCAGCCGCTGCGAGCACCGCATTGATTTCCGTCAGCGCGTCGATGTAGAAATCCGCCCGAGCTTGCTTGAGCATCGGCAGGATCCCGGTGCGGCGCTCGATTTGGTTATAGCGATGGATGTTCGGGAGGTAACGCTCGTAGCTGTAGCCACGGACCCAGACCAGTCGGTACCTGCCCAGGGACTTCAGCGTCGGAGCCGGGTCGCTCGCAAGGCCCAAGGCATAAATATGATCGGTATCGAAATTCCAGTGAGGGTACAACACCTGACCGACTTCATCGCGATAGACGCCAACTAGCGCATCCACCTCACGCCGCTGCACCAGCCCCACCGAACGGGTGTAAGGCACGGTGCGAAAATCCAGTTTCACCCCAGCCGGTTCGAACACTGCGCGCAAAATATCCCAGGCCAGACCATGACCATCGGCGGCGGTGTAATCTTCCCAGTCCTCGCTGGCCAGATGAATCACCGCCGGTGTCGTCGGCACATCCGCCGCACGGGCGACCGAACAGAACACAGCAAAAACCAGAACCCACAACCAGCGCCCCACCATCCTTTAGCCTCTCAATCAGCCTGTCAGGCGAAATACCGGACCAGTCCCTGCAGCACCAGCCAGGCAAACACCCCGGCGAGCACATCATCGAGCATGATCCCGACGCCGCCATGCACATGCCGGTCGATCCAGCGAATCGGCCATGGCTTGAGAATGTCGAAAAAGCGGAACAGCAGGAACCCCGCCAATAACCAGTACCAGCCTGCCGGCACCAGCCACAGGGTGATCCATATCCCGACCATTTCGTCCCAGACGATGCCTTCGTGGTCGTGTACCCGTAAATCGTCGGCGACCTTGCCGCACAGCCAGAAGCCAAACAGCATCGTGATGCCGAGCATCAGCCAGTAACCCCAGTCGGGCAACATCTGCCACAACGGGATAAAGGGTAACGCAACCAGCGAGCCCCAGGTGCCCGGCGCCTTGGGCAAAGTACCCGAGCCGAAGCCGAAGGCCAGAAAATGCCAGGGATTGCTCCAGACCGATGGCGGTACGCGTTCTGTCGGGACCTGTTTGGGATGATCTGTCACGGTGTCTCCCGAAAATGTTGATAACCCCGGGCTTGCGGGGTGATGTCCTGCCCGTTCGCGTCCAGTAGCGTCACGCCCTGCCCGGCCACGACCTGGCCGATAACGTGGATCGGCCAACCGTCGGCGAGCAATGCCGGCAATTGCGCGGGCGGCAAAGTGAAGGCCAGCACGTAATCGTCGCCGCCACTCAAGGCCACCGCGCGGGCCGCATTCTCACCGAGAAAGCTCACCAGTGCCGTGGACATTGGCAGTTTTTCGCTTTCGATCAGCAAGCCGACCGCTGAAGCCTTGGCGATATGCCCGCAATCGGCGAGTAAACCGTCAGAGATATCCAGTGCCGAGGTGGCCTTGCCGCGCAACGCCATGCCCAATTCAAGCTGCGGCTGCGGTGACCAATAATGCGCCAACAAAGGCCCGGCAACATCGGCGGGCGCGACTCGCTCACCCAACACCAGCGACAGCGCACCGGCCGCATTGCCCAGTTCGCCGCCCACACACACCAGGTCACCGGGTTGCGCACCACTGCGGGTCAACGCCTTGCCGGCCGGGACCCGGCCGAACACGGTCATGGTCAGGCTCAACGGGCCGCGAGTGGTGTCGCCACCCACCAGCCGTACACCGCAGTTTTGCGCCATGGCGTTCAAACCGCGGGCGAAGGCGTCCAGCCAATCGGCGGTTACCGTCGGCAAGGTCAGGGCAAGGGTAAAGGCAATCGGGGTGGCGCCCATGGCAGCCAGATCGCTGACTGCTACAGCCAGCGCGCGCTGACCGAGCAGAAACGGGTCGCAAGGGTCTGCGAAATGCACACCGGCCACGAGCGTGTCGGTGGAAATTGCCAGCTGCTCCCCTGCGGGAACAGCGAGCAAGGCGCAGTCGTCGCCGATTCCCAGCGCAACGCCTTCGCCGCCCTGCGCACAAGGCGCGGCGGCGAAGTAATTGCGGATCAGCTCAAACTCGCCCATGGCAGCTGTTCAAGCGCAATTCAGCGCTTGAACGCCTTCACTTCAGCTTCACGCAAACGCGGGGCCAGCTTGTCGAGTACACCGTTGACGAACTTGTGGCCGTCGGTGGAGCCGTAGACTTTGGCCAGTTCGATCCCTTCGTTGATCACCACGCGGTACGGAACGTCGACGCGCTTGATCAGTTCCCAGGTGGACAGGCGCAGAACGGCCAGTTCAACCGGATCGAGCTCATCAATGGTGATGTCCAGGCAAGGCGCGAGCGCAGAATCGATCTCGGTCTTGTGCGCCGGCACACCGTGCAGGATGTCGTGGAAGTAGGCGGCATCGACATCGCTGAAATCGTTATCGACCCGGAACTGCGCTTCAATCTCGTTCAGCGAAGTTTTGGCCATGTGCCATTGGTACAGTGCCTGAGTCGCGAGCTGACGGGCTTCACGACGCTTGACGCTCTTGGATGGCTTGCCAGCGTCCGCAGGTTTCGGATCGCGCGGGTTGAAACGATCGCTTTCGTCGCTAATCACTTGGCCTCCAACTGCGCCAGCAGGCTGACCATTTCCAGAGCGGACAAGGCAGCTTCAGCACCTTTGTTGCCGGCCTTGGTGCCGGAACGTTCGATGGCTTGCTCGATCGAATCGACGGTCAGTACGCCGAAAGCGACCGGTACGCCGAATTCCATGGACACCTGGGCCAGGCCCTTGGTGCACTCGCCAGCCACGTATTCGAAGTGCGGAGTACCGCCACGAATGACCGCGCCCAGCGCGATGATTGCCGCGAACTCGCCCTTCTGAGCGACTTTCTGCGCAACCAGCGGGATTTCGAAGGCGCCAGGGGCACGGATGAGGGTGATGTCGCTTTCGCTCACGCCATGGCGAACCAGGGCATCAACAGCACCGCTTACCAGGCTTTCAACGACGAAGCTGTTGAAGCGGCCAACAACCAAAGCGTAGCGGCCTTTGGGGGCGATGAAGGTACCTTCGATGGTCTTCAGGGTCATTCGACAAATCTCTTAAAGAGCCAGAGCGCGTTCAGTACGCGCTCTTTAGTGATATTTGAACCGCAAATACATGGCCGGAAATACCCGGTCATTATTTGGAGGGCACGTATTCTACAACTTCCAGATCGAAACCGGATATCGCATTAAATTTCATTGGCGCACTCATCAGGCGCATTTTGCGTACACCGAGGTCACGCAGGATCTGCGAACCGGCACCGACAATGCTGTAGGTGGTCGGCTTTTTCGTCGGCGCGTGGTCGGCGGTTTCGCGGATATGCGCCAGCAACACGTCGCCGTCGAGCGGGTGACCGAGCAACAGCACCACACCGCTGCCGGCCTCGGCAACCGCGGCCATGGCGGCGCGTAGGCTCCAGCGGCCAGGCTGCTTGACCATCAACAGGTCGCGCAGCGGGTCCATGTTGTGCACGCGAACCAGGGTCGGTTCTTCGGCGCAAATGGTGCCCAGGGTCAGTGCCATGTGCACGTCACCTTCCACCGAATCACGATAGGTCACCAGATTGAACTGGCCCAGTTCGCTGTCCAGCGGCTGCTCGGCAATCCGCTGAACGGTACGTTCGTGGATCATCCGGTAGTGAATCAGGTCGGCGATGGTGCCGATCTTGATGTTGTGTTCAGCGGCGAAGGTTTCCAGTTCAGCGCGACGGGACATGGTGCCGTCGTCGTTCATCACTTCGCAGATCACCCCGCTCGGCTCGAAACCGGCCATGCGCGCCAGGTCGCAAGCGGCTTCGGTGTGGCCGGCACGGGCCAGGGTGCCGCCGGCCTGGGCCATCAGCGGGAAGATGTGGCCAGGGCTGACGATGTCTTCAGCCTTGGCGTCTTTGGCGGCGGCGGCTTGCACGGTGCGCGCACGGTCAGCCGCGGAGATACCGGTGGTGACACCGGTGGCCGCTTCGATGGACACGGTGAACTTGGTGCCGAAACCGGAACCGTTGCGCGGCGCCATCAAGGGCAGCTTGAGCAGCTCGCAGCGCTCGCGGCTCATCGGCATGCAGATCAGGCCACGGGCGTGCTTGGCCATGAAGTTGATGTGTTCAGGCTGGCAGCACTCGGCGGCCATGATCAGGTCGCCTTCGTTCTCGCGGTCTTCGTCATCCATGAGGATGACCATCTTGCCTTGGCGGATGTCTTCAACCAGTTCTTCGATGCTATTGAGCGCCACGCGGCACCCCCCTTCTTTCAAAAATTGAGTTTCAGGAATTGAGGTAGCCGTTCTCGGCCAGAAAGCTTTCAGTGATGTTGCCCTTCGAGGATTCTGCGGCCTTGTCGCCCAGCAACAGACGCTCCAGGTAACGGGCCAGCAGATCGACCTCAAGGTTGACCCGGCGACCTGGCTGGTAAGAGGCCATGATGGTTTCGCTCAGGGTGTGCGGAATGATCGTCAGCAAGAACTCGGCGCCATCGACCGCATTCACCGTCAGGCTGGTGCCGTCGACGGTGATCGAACCTTTATGGGCAATGTACTTGGCCAGGTCTTTCGGCGCCCGAATGCGGAACTCCACAGCGCGGGCATTCTCGGTACGGGCAACCACTTCGCCGACACCGTCGACATGACCGCTGACCAGATGCCCGCCGAGGCGAGTGGTCGGGGTCAGGGCTTTTTCCAGGTTGACCGGGCTGCCGCTTTTCAGGTCATTCATCGCGGTGCAGTCGAGGGTTTCGCGACTGACGTCCGCTGCAAAGCCATTACCCGGCAGTTCAACCGCCGTCAGGCAGACGCCGTTGACCGCGATGCTGTCGCCGAGTTTGACGTCGCTCAGGTCGAGCTTGCCGGTTTCTACGTGAACCCGTACATCCCCCCCCTTGGGGGTCAATGCACGGATGCTGCCGATGGATTCGATGATGCCGGTAAACATGGAGTCCTCCTCGAGAACAAAACCTTCGCTTGTGGCGCAGGCCGGGAATTATACGCTCGCTGGCGGAACGGGAACCGCGATGACTCGCCAGTCATCGCCCACCGCGCGAATTTCTGTGATTTTCAGTTGTGGCGCATCACCCATTTGCGTCAACGGCCAGTCGAGCAGCGGGCGGGCCGTGGAACCCAAGAACTTGCCGGCCATAAAAATCTGGAATTCGTCCACCAGCCCTTGCTGAGCAAACGCCCCGGCCAGACGCGGGCCGGCTTCCACCAGCACTTCGTTGACGCCGCGTGCGGCGAGTTCGACCAGCAGTTTGCGCAGGTCGACCTGGCCATCGTCACCGGGCACGATCAAACATTCGGGGCCGTTGGCGTACTGCTCTTCCACCGCGACACAGGTGGCGACCAACGCCGGGCCGGCCTTGAAGAACGGCGCATCAAGCGGTACCCGCAGGCGGCCATCGATCAGCACGCGAAGCGGCGGACGGCTCATGACCAACGCAGTTTGTTCGGCATCCAGGCCCAACTCATCGGCGCGCACGGTCAAGCGCGCGTCATCGGCCAGCACCGTATCGGCACCGGTCAACACAACGCTGGCCTGAGCCCGCAGACGCTGCACGGCTGAACGGGCGGCGGGACCGGTGATCCATTGGCTTTCGCCGCTGGCCATGGCGGTACGACCGTCGAGGCTCATCGCCAACTTCACCCGCACGAACGGCAAGCCGTGCTCCATGCGTTTGAGAAAACCTTCATTGAGCGTGCGCGCCTCGCCTTCGAGCACACCGCTGAGCGTCGCGATGCCGGCCTGTTCCAGACGCTGCATGCCGCGACCGGCGACTTCCGGGTTCGGGTCCTGCATCGCCGCAACGACACGCGCCAGACCGGCATTCACCAGCGCATCGGCACACGGCGGCGTGCGGCCGTGATGGCTGCACGGTTCGAGCGTCACGTAGGCGGTGGCGCCCCGGGCGTTTTCACCGGCGGCGCGCAGGGCGTGGACTTCGGCATGCGGTTCGCCGGTGCGCACATGCCAGCCTTCGCCGACAATCTGCCCGTCACGCACGATCACGCAGCCCACCCGCGGATTGGGATGGGTGGTGTAGTGACCTTTGCGCGCCAGTTCCAGCGCACGCGCCATGTAATGGGCGTCGAGAATCGCTTGCTCTGAGGAAATCGTCATGGTTTGACCGGCTCACGGGCCAGGCGATCGATCTCTTCGCGGAACTCGTTGAGGTCCTGGAAGCGGCGATACACCGAAGCGAAACGAATGTAGGCGACTTCATCGAGCTTTTGCAGCTCGGCCATCACCAGTTCACCGACCACGAGGGATTTGACCTCGCGCTCGCCGGTGGCACGCAGTTTGTGTTTGATGTGTACCAGCGACGATTCCAGGCGCTCGACACTCACCGGGCGCTTCTCCAGCGCACGCTGCATCCCGGCGCGGAGTTTTTCTTCGTCGAACGGCTGACGGCTGCCGTCGGTTTTGATCAGGCGCGGCAACACCAGTTCGGCGGTTTCGAACGTGGTGAAACGTTCGCCGCAGGCCAGGCATTCACGCCGGCGGCGCACCTGTTCGCCCTCGGCGACCAGACGCGAGTCGATGACCTTGGTGTCGTTGGCACCGCAGAAGGGACAGTGCATGGTGGCAGGCAACAAAAAAAGGGAGGGCCATGGTAGCGCATCCCACTGGCAAGACAAGCCATAGGGTTACGGTACACAAACGGGCTATCATTGCCTGATCCATGGATTGCACTTTGCTGGAGCCGCAAATGCCGCTACGACCGCTTGTTTTACTCAGTCTCGCCGGCCTGTTGGTCGCGTGTAGCAGTAGCGCACCCAAACCGGCGGCACCGACCCCAGGCCCTGCGCCCGAGATGGCCCAGAAGAAAGCCCAGGCCTCGACCGACCTCGGACCGCTGCCAGCGTATCAACGGGAATTGAGCGGCACCTTGCAGGGCGTGCCGGCCGGCGCCGAGGTTGAACTGGCGCTGCTGGTGATCGACGAACGCTCCCGGCCGCAGCAATTGCTCGCCAGCGCCAACCTGATCGGCAACAACAAGATTCTGCCGTTCCATCTGCGGTTCAATCCCGACGCATTCCCGGTCGGTGCACGCGTCGAACTGCGGGGGCGCGCCAGTCAGTCCGGACAGTTGATTCTGCACCTGCCGGCGCAACGCATCTTTGAGCCGAAGACCCAGGCCCTGGGCCAGCTGCAGTTTTTCAAAGCGCCATGAATGCACCGCTCGACCTGCAACTGGCATTAAGTGAACTGCTCGGCGATGCACGGCTTGTCCCGTGTCCGCTGCCCGAGACTGCGCTGAAACTCTGGCTGATCGACGGCGACAACATGGAGCGCGCCTTCAGCCCGGAAGAAACCCGGCGCATTCTGCACGAGCCGCCGTACTGGAGCTTTTGCTGGGCCAGCGGCCTGGCGATGGCCCGTTACCTGGCGGAGCATCCGCAGTGGGTTGCCGGCAAGCGAGTGCTGGATTTCGGCGCCGGTTCCGGTGTCGCGGGGATTGCGGCGGTCAAGGCCGGGGCGCTGGAAGTGGTGGCCTGTGATCTTGATCCACTGGCGATTGCGGCCTGCCGGGCGAATGCCGAACTCAATGACGTCAAGCTCAGCTACTCAACGGACTTTTTCGCCGAAGCCGATCGCTTTGATCTGATTCTGGTGGCCGACGTGCTGTACGACCGGACCAACCTGCCATTGCTCGATGAATTTCTCAGCCGTGGCCGCGAGGCGCTGGTGGCGGATTCGCGGGTTCGGGATTTCCGTCATCCGCTGTATCAGCGGCTGGAGATGCTTGAGGCGATGACATTGCCGGATCTTGCGGAGCCGGAAGAGTTTCGGCATGTGAGCCTGTACCACGCACAGCGCGGCTAGCTAAAAGCATCGCGAGCAAGCTCGCTCCCACAGTGGTTTTGTGTCGAGCACAGATTTTGTGGCAGGCATTGATCCCTGTGGGAGCGAGCTTGCTCGCGATGGCGGCGTATCAGGCACCAGAGGACTTACCGCCGCCCCCACCAAGCCTTATAGTTGCTCCATTCACGTTTCTTCGAGATGCCCCATGAGTCAGGACACGCCGTATATCTTCGACGCCAGCACTGCCGATTTCGACCAGTCGGTGATCGAGAACTCGTTCCACAAGCCGGTACTGGTGGATTTCTGGGCTGAATGGTGTGCGCCTTGCAAGGCGCTGATGCCAATGCTGCAAACCATCGCCGAGAGCTATCAGGGCGAGTTGCTGCTGGCCAAGGTCAACTGTGACGCAGAGCCGGACATCGTTTCGCGCTTCGGCATTCGCAGCCTGCCGACCGTGGTGCTGTTCAAGGACGGTCAGCCGGTGGACGGTTTTGCCGGCGCGCAGCCCGAATCCGCCGTCCGTGCGCTGCTTGAGCCACATGTGCAGATGCCACCGCCAGCCGCTGCCGACCCGTTCGAGCAGGCTCAGGCGCTGTTCGACGAAGGCCGTTTCGCCGACGCCGAGGCCACGCTGAAAGTGCTGCTGGGCGAGGACAACACCAACGCTCGTGCGCTGATCCTCTACGCCCGCTGCCTGACCGAACGTGGCGAACTGGGTGAAGCCCAGATCGTGCTCGATGCGGTGAAAAGCGATGAACACAAAGCCGCACTGGCGGGCGCCAAGGCGCAGATCAAGTTTCTCGGTCAGGCCGCTGACTTGCCGGATGTCGCCGACCTGAAATCGCGTCTGGCGCAAAACCCGCAGGACGATGAAGCGGTCTACCAACTGGCGGTCCAGCAACTGGCCCGCCAGCAGTACGAGCCGGCGCTGGACTCCCTGCTCAAGCTGTTCATCCGCAATCGCAGTTACAGCGAAGGGTTGCCGCACAAGACCCTGCTGCAAGTGTTCGAACTGCTGGGCAACGATCACCCGCTGGTGACCGTTTATCGCCGCAAGCTGTTTGCTGCGTTGTATTGACCCGTAGGAGCTGCCGAAGGCTGCGATCTTTTGATCTTCGGCCTCCCTAAAAGATCGCAGCCTTCGGCAGCTCCTACGCTGGCTCGCGCCAGCTGTAGAGCGGCGTATCCCCGCCGCTCACGACCTTGACCTCTGCACTGTGGCGCAAGCGCACCAGCAAGCGTTTGCCAGCAACGGTGTTGCCGGTCAAACCCTCCAGCCGTTCCAGCAAATCCGGCCCCGTCAGTTGCCCCGACTGCGCAGCAGATCCTTGGCGAGCTGCCATAGCACCTCATCCTGATTGACCGGTTTGACCAGCGGATCGGCCACCGCTGCACTGTTTTCTGATTGGCTTACCTGCAACTGCGCGCCAAGCCGCGCCCAATCCCCATCGTCCAGTTCAAGGGTCAAATCCACCGGCCAGTCGCCGATGCTTCCACGAATGCGCAACATTGGGGTTTCCTCAGGTTTATGACGAACATGCTCCCACGCGTCTTGCGCAACGCCAAGCGTACAGTCAAACTCTCGCCATTCACGTTATAAGATTACATAACAAACTTTTCATCTTCCTTCACGGAGACTCTCCATGCGCCGTCTGCTTCTCGCTTTGCCGTTTGCTCTGTTGCCGCTGGCTATCGCTCAGGCCGCCGAAGTTCATGATCACGATCATGAACACGGCAGCCTGGGCGCCCACGAACACGGCGTCGGGCGTTTGAACGCGGCGCTCGATGGCCAAACGCTGGAACTGGAACTGGAAAGCCCGGCGATGAACCTGGTGGGTTTCGAGCACGTCGCCAGCAGCGATGCAGACAAAGCCAAGGTTGCCGCCGCCCGTGCGCAGCTGGAGAAGCCGCTGGTGCTGTTCAGCCTGCCAAAAGCGGCCAACTGCGTAATCAGCCAGCAAGAACTGAACAGCCCACTGTTCGGTGACAAACCGGACGCCGATGATCACGACGATGATGACGACCATGCGACCGACGGTAAAGGCGCCGCCGCCGAAGAGCATCACCACGATCACAGCGAAATCCACGCGCACTACCAATTCACCTGCGCCGCTCCTGGCGCATTGAAGACCCTCGACTTGTCGCAGGTGTTCACGACCTTCCCCGCCACTCAGAAAATTCAGGTACAACTCATCAGCCCAAGCGGCCAGCAAGGGGTTGAAGTGACCTCCAAAGCTGCTGCCCTGAAATTCTGATACAACCCGATCCTGTAGGAGCTGCCGAAGGCTGCGATCTGTTGATCTTGATCTTTTAAAGTCAACAGATCGCAGCCTTCGGCAGCTCCTACGGGTCATCAATATCTATGAAACTGGCCACATGACCCAAGCACTCATCGAACTGTCAGACCTGGGCTTCAACTGGCCCGGTCATCCGCCCTTACTGGATATCCCGGCGTTTCGCCTGGAACCCGGTGAAACGCTGTTTCTCAAAGGTCCCAGCGGCAGTGGCAAGACCACCCTGCTCGGCCTGCTCGGTGGCGTGCAGAAGCCCAATCGCGGGAGCATTCGCCTGCTCGGCCAGGAGCTGACCGAACTGTCGGCCGGCGCCCGAGATCACTTTCGGGTCGACCACACGGGCTACATCTTCCAGCAGTTCAACCTGCTGCCGTTTCTTTCGGTTCGCGAGAACGTCGAACTGCCGTGTCACTTCTCCAAACTGCGCGCCAGCCGCGCGATTCAGCGCCACGGCAGTGTCGATCAAGCCGCCGCGACCCTGCTCGCGCACCTGGGGCTCACGGATGAAAACATGCTGAGCCGCCGCGCCGACTCGCTGTCCATCGGCCAACAGCAACGGGTCGCCGCCGCCCGCGCGCTGATCGGTCAGCCGGAACTGGTGATCGCCGACGAACCGACCTCGGCGCTTGATTACGACGCCCGTGAGGCGTTTATCCGCTTGTTGTTCGCCGAGTGCCGCGAAGCCGGTTCCAGCCTGCTGTTCGTCAGCCACGACCAGAGCCTGGCACCGCTGTTCGATCGTCACCTGTCGCTGGCCGAACTCAATCGCGCCGCCACGCCCGCAGAGGTCTGAGATGTATTTGTTTCGTCTAGCGATGGCCAGCCTGGCTAACCGCCGCTTCACCGCGATCCTCACCGCGTTCGCCATCGCCCTGTCGGTCTGCCTGTTGCTGGCGGTGGAGCGCGTGCGCACCGAAGCCAAGAGCAGTTTCGCCAGCACCATCAGCGGCACCGACCTGATCGTCGGCGCGCGTTCAGGCTCGGTCAATCTGCTGCTGTACTCGGTGTTTCGCATCGGCAACGCCACCAACAACATCCGTTGGGACAGCTTCGAGCACTTCGCCAACAACCCGAAAGTGAAATGGGCGATCCCGATTTCCCTCGGTGACTCTCATCGTGGTTATCGAGTGATGGGCACCACTGATGCCTACTTCGAACATTACCAGTACGGTCATCAGCAAAGTCTGCAACTGGCCAGCGGCCGGGCGTTTGCCACGGATCCGTTCGAAGTGGTGCTCGGCGCTGAAGTGGCCGATGCGCTGCATTACAAACTCGGCGACAAGCTGGTATTGGCTCACGGCGTAGCGGTGATCAGCCTGGTCAAGCACGACGACAAACCGTTCACCGTGGTCGGCATCCTGAAACGCACCGGCACCCCGGTCGACCGCACGTTGCACATCAGCCTCGGCGGCATGGAAGCGATTCACATCGACTGGCACAACGGTGTGCCGGCTCAGGGCAACGGCCGGATCAGCGCTGATCAGGCGCGTAACATGGACCTCACGCCGCAAGCCATCACCGCGTTCATGCTCGGTCTCAACAACAAGATTTCGACCTTCGCCGTGCAACGCGAGATCAATGAGTTCCGTGGCGAGCCGATGCTGGCGATCCTGCCGGGCGTGGCCTTGCAGGAACTCTGGAGCCTGATGGGCACCGCTGAAAAAGCCTTGTTCGTGGTCTCGCTGTTCGTCGTGCTGACCGGGTTGATCGGCATGCTCACGGCGATTCTCACCAGCCTCAACGAACGCCGCCGCGAGATGGCGATCCTGCGTTCGGTCGGCGCAAGGCCGTGGCACATCGCGACGCTGCTGGTGCTGGAAGCCTTTGCGTTGGCGCTGTCCGGGGTGATTGCGGGCGTGGCGCTGCTGTATGTCTGCATCGCCGCGGCCCAGGGCTACGTGCAATCGACCTACGGCTTGTACCTGCCACTGGCCTGGCCAAGCGAGTATGAATGGACGCTGCTCGGTGGCATCCTGATCGCCGCGCTGCTGATGGGCAGCGTGCCGGCCTGGCGCGCCTATCGCCAATCGTTGGCCGATGGTCTGTCGATCCGTTTATGAGGACATTAAAGATGCTCCGCGCTCTGCCTGCGCTGTTGATGCTGGTCGCCCTGCCCCTGTGGGCGGCCGCGCCGAAAGACCTGACCTGGGCGGAGATGATCCCGCCGGACGCTCCGGCAGAAGTGCCGAACATGAAACCGCTGCACGACCTGTCGCAGATGAGCAACGCGCTGTCCGCCGAGTCCGCTCCGGCGGCCAAGCAAGACATGCCCAATGCACCGGTGGTGAAAAGCCTCGACGGTAAGAACATCCGCTTGCCGGGTTACATCGTGCCGCTGGAAGTCAGCGAGGAAGGTCGCACCACCGATTTTCTGCTGGTGCCGTATTTCGGCGCGTGCATCCACGTGCCGCCACCGCCGTCGAACCAGATCGTCCACGTCAAAAGCAAAGTCGGGGTGAAGCTCGACGAGCTGTATCAGCCGTACTGGATCGAAGGTGCATTGCAGGTCAAGGCGTCGAGCAGTGAACTGGCGGATGCCGGGTATCAGATGGATGCGGACAAGATCTATGTGTACGAATTGCCGGAGTGAATCCGGTAGTTATTCGTCGCCTGCAAGATAGCCATCGCGAGCAAGCTCGCTCCCACATTTGATCTGTGCATCAACACAATCCACTGTGGGAGCGAGCTTGCTCGCGATGAGGCCCTCGAAGTCGCCAACATAATCAGGACCATCACTGTTTCATTGAGCTGAGTCAAAAGCGCCGTTCCTGACGCTTCGTACCATTGGACATAGAGAATTTGAATCGTCCTTTGGAGCCCCCATGCACAAGTCATTGCTTAGCGCTTCCCTCATTGCATTCGCGCTTGCAGCCCCGTTCGCCCAGGCCCATGAAACCGGTGACATCATCGTTCGGGCCGGTGCAATCACCGTAAACCCGAAAGCCAGCAGCTCCACCGTCAAGGTCGATCAAGGCCCATTGGCCGGCACCAACCTGGGTGGCAAGGCCACCATGAACAGCGATACTCAGCTGGGCCTGAACTTCGCGTACATGCTCACCAACAATATCGGCATCGAGCTGCTCGCCGCCTCGCCGTTCGAGCACGACGTGAACCTCAAAGGCACCTCTCTGGGCGCGGCCAACGGTAAGCTCGGCACCCTCAAACACCTGCCGCCGACGCTGAGCGTGGTTTACTACCCGCTCAACAACAAGTCTGCATTCCAGCCGTATGTGGGCGCCGGCATCAACTACACCTGGATCTACGACGAAAAGCTCAGTAACGAAGCGCAAGCCAACGGCTTCAGCAACTTCAAGGCGAAAAATTCCTGGGGCATGGCGTTCCAGGTCGGTGCCGACTACATGATCACCGACAACATCATGCTCAACGCCCAGATGCGCTACATCGACATCAACACCCGTGCGACCGTGGAAAACGACGCCGTGGCGCCGGGCACTCGGGCCAGGGTCAACGTGGATGTGGACCCGTTCGTCTACATGGTGGGTCTGGGTTACAAGTTCTAAACCGCACACCTACAAAAAAGGCGCCTCGAAAGGCGCCTTTTTCATGGCTGCGAAAAACTCAGCGCCCCAACAACCGCGCCAGCCCGACGCTCATCGGCGTCTGCTCGGGGAAGGTGAAACGCTGCAACAGACGCTGGTTGTTCGCCCGTGAATGGCGAATATCGCCAGAGCGTGCCGGGGCGTAGGTGATCGGAGGCAACTCACCCACTACTTCGCCCAACGCCTGGAGCATTTGCTTGAGGGTCGTCGCCTGGTTCCAGCCGACGTTGACCGCACCCACTTCAAGCGTCGGCACTTCGATGGCCTGCACCAGCAGGTCGACCAGGTCTTCGACATAAACGAAATCGCGGGTCTGTTCGCCGTCACCGAACACGGTGATCGGCAGGCCTTTCTGCGCGCGCTCGCTGAAAATGCTGATCACCCCGGAGTACGGTGATGACGGATCCTGGCGTGGGCCAAAGATGTTGAAGAACCGGAAAATCGCCGGTTCCAGACCGTGCTGTCGACGGTAGAAGTCGAGGTAATACTCGCCTGCCAACTTGTCCGAGGCGTACGGCGTGAGCGGTGCCTTGGTGGTCTCTTCGTCGATCGACTCGCCTTCACCGTTATTGCCATAGACCGCTGCGCTTGAAGCGAACAGCACACGCTTGACTCCGGCCTGGCGCATCGCTTCGCAGACGTTCAAGGTGCCAATGAAATTGCTCTGGTGAGTGCGCACCGGATCGTCGACCGATGCCTGCACCGAAGCCACGGCGGCCAAATGCGCCACGGCGCTGCAACCGAGCATCACCTGCGCCACCAGGGCGGCATCGGCAACGTCACCTTCGATCAGCTCGACCCGTGGATCATCCAGCGGCAGGTTGCTGCGCTTACCGGTGGACAGGTCATCGAGGATGCGTACCGAATGCCCCTTGGCGAGCAAGGCGTCAGCGAGGTGCGAACCAATGAAACCGGCACCGCCGGTGATCAAAACAGGGCCATCAGCCATGACGATAAAACCTATCCAGTAAGCCCGGGAGCGCTGCGCGCCAGGCGCGCGGCTTGATCCCGAAAGTGTGCAGAATTTTCTTGCAGGCCAGTACCGCGTGTTGCGGTTCTTCGGCGGCATCCGGACGCGCGGCATGAGCCTGCGCGGTCGGTGCTTCGATGGCCAGCGGGTGCAGATTGCGGGCTTCGGCAAGGATAGCCTGCCCCAGCGCCAGCGGCGTGGTCGCCTCATGCCCGGCGTAGTGGTAGGTGCCCCACAGTGGCGCGGCGCAATCGAGTTGTTTGAGCACTGAAATGATCACCCGCGCAGCATCATCCACTGGCGTCGGGTTGCCACGCCGGTCATCGGCCATCAGCAGTTCTTCAGGCAGTTCGGCTCGCGCCAGGAAACGCCCGAGGGTGCCGTCGACGCTGTCATCGAGCAACCAGCCAAAACGCAGCATCACGTGTTGCGGGCAAGTGGCGCGAACGCTTTGTTCGATACGCCACAAGGCCTGGCCACGCAGGCCCAGCGGCACCGGTTCGTCTTTTTCACTGTAGGCCGTCGCCCGCGAGCCATCGAACACCCGATAGCTGGAAGGTTGCACGAGGACAATGTTGTGATGCTGACACAGTTCGGCCAGCCGCTCGACCGCCCGTTCCTGTGCGGCCAGACGCGCCTCGGCCACGCTCTCCGCCTGAAACCAGTCGTAGTAATAGGCGAGATTGATCAGCGCGTCGGGGCGCGTGTCATCGAGCAGTTGCGTCAGGCTCGCGGCGTCCCAGCCGTCTTGCGGTGGACGGGGGGCGAGGAAACCGATGTCTTCCTCCGCACCGAGGCGAATCAGCGCCTGCCCAAGGGCATTTCCGCCACCCAATAACATAAGGCGCATTCGCATAGAGTCAGCAGGCCCAGTCTGTTTAATTGTCAGAATCGTTGCATTTTGCGGGTTTAAAGCGCAACCGTCACTCGTAAAGTGTAGATACCTTGGACACAGGGTGCTGCTACTGGCCCCATCGCGAGCAAGCTCGCTCCCACAGGGGAGGTGTGTAGATCACAAAATCCCCAGCCCATCGCAGACCCCATGTGGGAGCGAGCTTGCTCGCGATGGGCCACTAAGGATCGCAGGAGATCTTGAGCGGTACTTGCATCTTCAGCCACCCAGCCGCATAAATTACCGTATGAACCTCCCCGTATCAGCCGACAACGCCCTGAGCGGCTTTCACCCTGCCGTCAGTGCCTGGTTCAACAGCACCTTCCCAGCGGTTACCGCCGCTCAAGCTGGCGCGTGGCCGTTGATCCGCCAGCGCCGCTCGACGCTGGTCGCCGCGCCCACCGGCTCCGGCAAAACCCTCACGGCGTTTCTCGCCGTCATCGATGATCTGGTCCATCAAGGCCTGGCCCAGGGCGGCGAGTTACCCGACGAAACCCTGGTGGTTTACGTCTCGCCGCTCAAAGCGCTGTCCAACGACATCCAGATCAACCTGCAAACCCCGCTGGCCGGTATCACCGAGCAACTGCAACGGCTGGGCTTCCCTGAATTACAGATCAACACCGCAGTGCGCACTGGCGACACACCGCAAAAGGACCGTTTGGCAATGCGCAAAAGCGCGCCGCACATACTGGTCACCACCCCGGAATCGCTCTACGTGCTGCTCGGCTCCGACTCTGGCCGGCGCATGCTCGCCAGCACGCGCACGGTGATCGTCGACGAAATCCACGCCATCGCCGGCAGCAAACGCGGCAGCCATCTGGCCCTGAGCCTGGAGCGTTTGCAGGCGTTGTGCCTGGAACCGCTGATGCGCATCGGCTTGTCCGCCACGCAGAAACCCATCGAAGCGGTTTCGCGCTTTCTGGTCGGCACGGACCGCCCCTGCGAGATCGTCGATATCGGCCACGCCCGTCGACGGGATCTGGGCATCGAAGTGCCGCCAGTGCCGTTGTCGGCGGTGATGGCCAACGATGTCTGGGAACTGGTCTACGACCGTATCGCCACACTGGCACGCGAGCACCGGACCACGCTGATTTTCGTCAACACCCGGCGTCTGGCCGAGCGCCTGAGCCGCCATCTCAGCGAGCGTCTGGGCAAAGACGCGGTCGCCGCCCACCACGGCAGCCTGGCCAAGGAGTTTCGCCTCGATGCCGAACAGCGGCTCAAACGTGGCGATCTGCAAGTGCTGATCGCCACCGCGTCGCTGGAGCTGGGCATCGACATCGGCGACGTCGACCTGGTCTGCCAGATCGCCTCGCCGCGCTCGATTGCCGGGTTTCTGCAACGGGTCGGACGCTCCGGGCACCAGGTCGGCGGCACACCCAAGGGCCGTCTGTTCGCCACCACCCGTGACGACCTGATCGAATGCGCGGCCCTGCTCGACTGCGTGCGCCGGGGCGAACTCGATACCTTGCTGATCCCCAGCGCGCCGCTGGACGTATTGGCGCAGCAGATCATCGCCGAGGTCAGTTGTCAGGAATGGCAGGAACAGGCGCTGTTAGAGGTACTGCGTCGCGCATCGCCCTACGCCGAACTCGACGACTCGCACTATCAAGCGCTGCTCCGGATGCTCGCCGAAGGCTATAACGGCCGCCAAGGGATCCGCAGCGCCTACCTGCACCGCGACGCGCTCACTCGCACCTTGCGTGGCCGACGTGGTGCCAAACTGACCGCGGTGACCAGCGGCGGGACGATTCCGGACAACGCCGATTATGCCGTGTTGCTGGAACCCCAAGCCCTGAACATCGGCAGCGTCAACGAAGACTTCGCGGTGGAAAGCATCGCCGGCGATGTCTTTCAACTGGGCAACACGTCGTACCGGATCCTGCGGGTCGAAACCGGCAAGATCCGGGTCGAGGACGCTCAGGGTCAGCCGCCGACCATCCCCTTCTGGCTCGGTGAAGCGCCGGGGCGCAGTGCCGAATTGTCGCTCGCCGTGGCGCGCCTGCACGCGCACCTCGATGAGCTGCTGAGCGCCACGCCCGGCGATGTACAGCCGAGCCTCGACTGGCTGACCGAGACCCTCGGTCTGAACCTTGCCAGCGCCGAACAACTGGTGGACTACCTCGCCCGCACCCGCCTGACCCTCGGCGCCTTGCCATCTCAGGACACGCTGCTGATGGAGCGGTTTTTCGACGAATCCGGCGGCACTCAGTTGATCATTCACACGCCGTTCGGCAGCCGCATCAACCGCGCCTGGGGCCTGGCCCTGCGCAAGCGCTTTTGCCGCACCTTCAACTTCGAATTGCAGGCCGCCGCCAGCGAAGACGCAATCGTCTTGTCGCTGTCCACCAGCCACAGTTTCGAGCTGGACGAGGTCTGGCGTTATTTGCACAGCAACAGCGCCGAACAGATCCTGGTTCAAGCGGTACTCGACGCGCCGCTATTCGGTGTGCGCTGGCGCTGGAATGCCGGTGTCGCGCTGGCGCTGCCGCGCTACAGCGGCGGCCGCAAAGTGCCGCCGCAGATCCAGCGGATGAAAAGCGAGGACCTGATCGCCAGCGTGTTTCCCGACCAGATCGCCTGCCTGGAAAACCTCGCCGGCGAGCGCGAAATTCCCGATCACCCGTTGGTCGAGCAGACCCTCGACGATTGCCTGCACGAAGCCATGGACTGCGATGGCTGGCTGGCGCTGTTGCGACGCATGGAGCGCGGTGAAGTGCGCTTGATCAGCCGCGACTTGCCGGCGCCCTCGCCGCTAGCGGCGGAAATCCTCAGCGCCCGGCCTTACACTTTTCTCGACGACGCGCCGCTGGAAGAACGCCGTACCCAAGCGGTGCTCAACCGGCGCTGGAGCGACCCGCAATCGACCGACGACCTCGGCGCGCTGGATGCCGAGGCCATTCAATCAGTGCGTGACGAAGCCTGGCCGCTGCCGACCAACGTCGATGAGATGCATGAAGCGCTGATGAGCCTGGCCGCCATCAGCGACACCGAAGCGCAGGCCAATCCGCAGTGGCTGCACTGGCTGCAAACCCTGGCCGACGGTGGTCGCGCCAGCCGTTTGCAGATCAATGCGGATCAGGCGTTATGGCTGGCGCTGGAACGGCTGACCTGCCTGCAAGCGATCTATCCACACGCCGCGTTACAGCCACCGTTGCAGGCCTTGCCGGGTTTCGATGAAGTTTGGGACGTCGATGAAGCGCTGGTCGAACTGATCCGTGCACGCCTCAGCGCATTCGGTCCGCTGCCGATTCAGGCGATCGCTCAACCGCTGGGGCTTTCGACGGCTCACGTCACTCAAGCCCTGGCGCAACTGGAGCGCGAAGGTTACGTGTTGCGCGGGCGTTTCAGCCCAACTGCCACGCAGGAAGAATGGTGCGAGCGGCACTTGCTGGCGCGCATTCATCGCTACACGGTCAAACGCCTGCGGCGGGAAATCGAGCCGGTGGCGTTGCAGGACTTCATGCGTTTTCTGTTTGACTGGCAGCATCTGTCCCCGGCAACGCAAGGCCAAGGCAGCGCGATATTGCCGGCGATTGTCAGTCAGTTCGAAGGCTACCCGGCGGCCGCGTCGGCCTGGGACAGCGATATTCTGCCGGCGCGGCTCAAGGGCTATTCATCGACGTGGCTGGATGAGCTGTGCCGCGGCGGCAAACTGGTCTGGACCCGACTGACCGCCCGCAACAAGGCCGCTGGCGTAGCGCTGCGCAGCACACCGATTGTGTTGCTGCCACGGGCGCAAGCGGCGCTCTGGAGCAGCCTGACCGAGCAACCGGACGTCGGCGAACTGTCACCCAAAACCCAGAAAGTCCATCAAGCGCTGAGCCAGCATGGCGCACTGTTTTTCGATGAGCTGCTGCACGAAGCCCATCTGCTGCGCAGTGAACTGGAGATCGCCTTGCAGGAACTGGTCGGTGCCGGGCTGGTCAACGCCGACAGCTTCGCCGGCCTGCGCGCGTTGATTACGCCGGCCAGCAAACGCCAGGCGCGCAGCAGCCGACGTGGGCGCGGAGCGTTTGTCGGCGGGATGGACGATGCCGGGCGCTGGGCCTTGTTGCGCCGTCAATCGCCGCCGCCGGCTGTGGATAACCATGGCACGCCGAGCGACACCCTCGAACACATCGCCCTGACCTTGCTCAAGCGCTACGGCGTAGTGTTCTGGCGTTTGCTGGAACGCGAGGCCGACTGGCTGCCGAGCTGGCGCGAATTGCTGCGCACCTTTCATCGACTGGAGGCACGCGGAGAGATCCGCGGCGGACGCTTTGTCAGTGGTCTGGCGGGTGAACAATTCGCTTTGCCCGAGGCCATCCCGTTACTGCGCGAAGTACGCCGCCGCCCGCATGACGGCAGCCTGATCGGCGTCTGCGGCGTCGACCCGCTGAACCTCGCCGGCACCTTATTGCCGGGGCACAAAGTCCCCGCTCTCGTCAGCAACCGACTGGTGTACCGCGATGGCCTGCCGGCCGCCGCCGAGATCGCCGGCACGCAGCATTACTGGCTGGAGCTGGATCAACACGACAGCGCCGAACTGCACAAGAAACTGACCCAATACCGCCTCACCCCACCAACCGCGTAGGAGCTGGCGAAGCCTGCGATCTTTTGATCTTCAGCGACCTTGCCGACGCCAAAAGATCGCAGCCTTCGGCAGCTCCTACAAAGTCCTCGCGGGTGCCGTCACCCCAAACCGTGCTCGATAGTCACTCGGTGCAAGACCGGTGATTTTCTTGAACGTGGCGCGAAACGCACTGGGGTCCGAATACCCCACGTTCCAGGCGATGTGGTCAATGGTGCCGTTGGTGAACTCGAGCATTTCCCGAGCCTTGCCGACCCGCAGGTGTTGGCAGTACTCGGTCGGTTTCAAACCGGTCGCCGCTCGAAAGCGCCGCAGGAATGTCCGCTCCTCCAGCCCCGCCTGCCGGGACATCACGCTCAGCGACACCTCGACCGCACCGTTGCCTTGCAGCCAATGCTGAACCTTGAGAATCGCCGCATCGCCATGACTCAGAATCGGCGCGAAGTTACTGCCGCATTCGCTCGCACTGTCGCTGTGTTCGATCACCAGAAAGCGCGCGGTGCTGGTGGCGATACTCGGGCCGAGTAAACGGTCGACCAGGCGCAACCCGAGCTCCGACCAGGCCATCAACCCGGCGGTGGTGATCAGGTCGCCATCGTCAACGATAGGTTTGTCGGCGTTGAGTGTGATCTTCGGGTAACGCTCGGCGAATTTTTTCGCCGAGGTCCAGTGAGTCGTGGCGCTGCGACCATCGAGCAGACCGCTTTCGGCCAACAGAATAGACCCCACGCAGACCCCACCGAGGGTCGCGCCGGCCGCGTGTTGCTGGCGAATCCAGCGAATCAGCGCCGGCGGAGCCTGGCCTTCGGAAAAACCGCCAATCGACGGCGGAATCAACAGTGCGATCAGTGCGCCGTCGGGAGCCGGATGACTGTCGTAAATGCGTTGAGGCGCGTGTTCGGCATCCGCCTGCCAGTGGCTGACCCGCAACAACGGCAATTGCGCGCTCTGATGTTCGGCAGCGATGCGATTGGCGACACCGAACAAATCCGTCAAACCATGGACCGCCGCCATCTGCGCGCCGGGATAGATCAGCACGCCCAACTCGGCGACTGCGCGTTCTATGCCCATTGTCAGTTTTCCCCCTTCTATTGTCGGTGCGGCCAATCCTCGAACAGCCAGCGAAACCCAATACTTCGTTCCACACCAACCCATCCGAGGAAACCCCATGGCCAAGCAAGCACTCATCGTAGTCGATATCCAGAATGACTACTTCCCCCAGGGCAAATGGCCGCTGGTCGGCGCCGACGCCGCTGCCGACAACGCCGCGCGGGTACTCCAGGCCTTCCGGGATGCCGGCGATCAGGTGGTGCATATCCGCCACGAATTCACCTCTGACGCTGCGCCGTTCTTCACGCCGGGCTCGGCGGGCGCGCAACTGCACCCCAAAGTCCTCAATCGCAGCCATGAGCCGGTGGTGCTCAAACACTTCGTCAACGCGTTCCGCGAAACCGAACTGGAGTCGATCCTTGACCAACACGGCATCGACAACCTGGTAATCGTCGGCAGCATGAGCCACATGTGTATCGACGGCGCGACACGTGCCGCGGCCGACCTTGGCTACGGCGTCACGGTGATCCACGACGCCTGCGCCACCCGTGACCTTGAGTTCAACGGCGTGACCGTCCCGGCTGCCCAGGTGCATGCCGCGTTCATGTCGGCCTTGGGCTTTGCGTACGCCAACGTGGTGTCCACCCAGGATTTCCTGGCGGCCAGCCACTGAGTTCCACCCACCCGAGCATTCATTGGAGACGATAGACATGGCAACGCTTGCGACTATGACTCAGGAACGCATCGGCGTTGCCCGAGCCCGTCCTTCGAACACCAAGTACCTTGCTGACATGAGATTATTGGCCATTACCGACACGCTGCAGTTTATAAATAATCACGAAATATAAGTGCTTAACTCTGACGACCGAATGCCATAGACCCTCTTCAACTTATGGAGGGTTTATTTTGATCTGGAACTTATATAACCAGACACAATAAACCCTATAGCCAGTCTATCTGGCATAGCGACTGAGCCGTCATTTTCCAGGCGCCAATAAAGGTTTTTCAGCGAAAAACCATCATCGAGCGGAATCGCTAAAAACACTTCATCGTTCAGGCCGGCAAGCGCTTCTTGACGTTCAACCATCAAACACACTTGCAAAAACACAACCGTTGACTAAGTTCATAACTATTCTTTGCGCTCACCGTCAGGCACGCATTCGACTAACACTTAAAACAGCGGCGCACGCTCTAAAACGGCCCAGCGCCCACTAGCCGAATACTGTTCTACACACCTGACACTGACACGGAATTCAGTCATCACAATCAAGAGGGATGCTTGATGAAGCGCAGCCCGTTATTAGTGTTGCCCGGTATTCTCATCGGTGGACGCAGCCTGCTCGGGGCCTGCAGAGATTACGCCACGCGCAGCGCAGATTGCCCACTGCAAGGCCGCTTTGAGGTGAGTTACGACTACCCGGTCGTGTTCACTGATCACCTGTTCGATCCCGATAATCTCTGCCTGCATCAACAACTCACTGCGCATCAGACTGACCCGACGACAGCGCTGGTGTTTGCCGATGAAGAGCTTTTGCAGTGCTCCCCCTATCTGGCGCAGCAGATCGGTCAGTACTTTGCCGCCCACTCCACGACGCTCCGATTGCTGGCGGCCCCTATCCCGGTGCCAGCGGGAGAGCTGAGCAAAGATCCTCAAATACTGCAGCAGCTGTATGCACACATGTTGCAGCACGGGCTCGACAGGCATTGCTACGTGCTGGCACTGGGCGGCGGTGCCGTGCTGGATGCGGTGGGTTATGCCAGTGCCACCTTTCATCGCGGCATTCGCCTGATCCGGATACCCACCACGGTGTTGGCGCAAAACGACGCCGGCATTGGTGTGAAAAATGGCATCAACGCCTTTGGCCAAAAAAATCTGCTCGGTGCTTTTTATCCCGCCACCGCTGTGATCAACGACTTCCAGTTACTGCTCAGTCTGTCGCGACGGGACCAGATTGCGGGCCTGGCCGAGGCCGTGAAAGTGGCGGTGATCAAGGATCAGGTCTTTTACCAATGGATGGAACAACACGCCGACAGCCTCGCCGCGTTCGAGCACAAGGCCAGCCGCTACGCCATCCGGCGATGCGCCGAACTGCATCTGGCGCACATCACGGGCGCTGGCGATCCCTTCGAGCGCGGCAACGGCCGGCCACTGGATTATGGTCATTGGGCCGCCCATAAGCTGGAAAATCTGAGCCAGCATCGTCTGCGCCATGGCGAAGCCGTTGCCGTGGGCATGGCGCTGGATGCGCTCTACGCCAACGCTCTGGGCTTGTTGTCCTGCACCGATGCGCAGCGCTTGCTGCAACTGCTGCTCAAACTCGGCTTTTGCCTGAACCCGCCCGAGCTGACGTTAACCGATCCGCAGGGACGCCCACGGGTACTGCAAGGACTGGAAGAGTTCAGACAGCATTTGGGCGGCCAGCTCTCCATTCCCATGCTGAGCAAGCTTGGCGCGTCTGTCGACCTGCATGAAATCGAGCTACCCCTGATGGAGCAAGCCCTGCTGCGACTTTCAACCTGCAGCAGCCTGCCCTTCGCCTTGACAGAGGGCTGTGCGCAATGACCAACACCCATCTGAACCTGAGGACCTGGATGACCCTGGGGCGCGTGTCCAACCTGCCGACAGTGTGGACCAATGCGTTTGCCGCCGCCTTGCTGGCCAGCAGCGCGGGTGCGCTGGCACCGCCGTCGTCGATGGTCTGGGTACTGCTGCTGGTGGCATTGTCGCTGCTGTACCTGGCCGGCATGCTGATGAACGATCTGCTGGACGCCGACTGGGACCGGCAACACCAAAACCCGCGCCCCATCACTCTCGGCCTGGTCAGCCGGCAACAGGTCGGCCTCGTCACCGGCCTGCTGTTGCTACTGGCCGCGGCGTCAGTGCTGGGCCTGAGTCAGCTTATCGACGAACCCCGATGGCTACTGGGCAGCGCCACGCTGCTGGCCGGTTTTATCCTGGCCTACAACCTGTTGCACAAGAAATATCCGCACAGCGTCTGGCTGATGGGCGCCTGTCGTTCTGCCTTGTACATCACCGCGGCCGCCAGCCTTGCCGTGCCGCCAGAACCGATCTGGCTCTGTGCCGTGCTGCTGGGGGTCTACATCAGCGGCCTGACGTATCTGGCCAGCCAGGAACATCGCAACCAGCTGCTCAGCCGCATTCCCCTGGTCCTTATGTTGAGCCCATTGGCGTTGGCGGCCTATGCGAACAATGGCGGGTTCTGGCTCGTGCTGCTGCTTTGGCTGGGCTGGCTGGGCTGGCACTACTGGCGGCACCTGGCAAACCCTCGGCATCGGCAGGTACGCGCCTTTATCGGCGCGGGCCTGGCGGCCCTGCCACTGTTTGATGCCCTGGTGCTGACATTGGCCAATCAGCCAGTCGGCAGCCTGTTATGTGTTCTGGTGTTTTTCCTGCTTCCACACCTCCAACGCTGGATCAAACCGACATGACCATGGACGTCGCCCCTCAAAGGCCTGCGGCGCTCGAGATGCGGCACGATGCCCTCGCCGACCTGCTGCAGCATTTTACCGAGCACCTCGACGGCACCGCGCTGCAGTGGTGGCAACAGGCACGCAATCGGCTCGCACAGCAGCCCGATGCCAACACCGTGGCGCTCTTGAGCAGCCAGTGCAAACGCTGTCTCGGTGAACATGAACTGCCCGTCCTGCCTAACGGTGCGGCCTGGACGCAAACTCAGTTGGCCCGCGCGCTGCTGCTGGCCCAGGTCCTGGCGCATCCGGCGACTGCAGAGCCGTTGCCGCTGCTGCGCCAGCTGTTTTTGTGGGGAGACGATCAGGAAAAGATCGCCACATTGAAAGCCCTGGACTGGCTCGATGACAGCGGACGCTGCGTGGACCTGGCGCAACAGGCCGGTCGCACCCATAACAGCCAGGTATTTGCCGCCATCGCGCTGGACAACCCCTTCCCGTCGCGCCACTACCACGACCGGGCCTTTCATCAATTGGTGTTGAAAGCACTGGGCATGGGGCTCGACGTACGTCGCATCCTCGGCCTGCCCCAACGTCGCAGCGAAGCCCTCAACCAGCTCGCACTGGACCTGCTGGAAGAGCGGCTCGCCGCAGACCGGACCGTCTGCGGCGGGCTCCTCCACGTCATCGCGTTCGCGTTGCTCAGCCCGGCCCAGACCCATCGCCTTGCAGCCTTATACCAACAGCGACGATTGCCTGCGAACTGGCAGGAGCACCTGCCTCAACACGACTGAACCTCACAGAGCTGACGCTCGTTGGCCCTTTTACCTTCACGAGGACTCACCATGCTGAAGTACTTCGACCCGCACATCCATATGGTCAGCCGCACCACGGATGACTACCAGAATATGGCGGCCGCCGGCATCACGGGCGTCATCGAACCGGCCTTCTGGCAGGGGCAGGCCAGGACCAGTGTCGGCAGTTTTATCGATTACTTCGATACCTTGCTGGGCTGGGAGCGCTTTCGTGCGAGCACGTTTGGTATTCATCACTTCTGCACCATCGGACTGAATCCCAAAGAGGCCAATGACCTGTCCGTGGCTGACGAGGTGCTGAAGATTTTGCCCCGTTATCTGGTGAAAGACGGTGTGGTGGCGGTCGGCGAAATCGGTTACGACGACATCACCCCCGAGGAAGACCGATTCCTCGCCGCCCAGCTGGAACTGGCCAAACAGTTCAATTTGCCGGTGCTGGTGCACACCCCGCACCGCGACAAGATCGGCGGCACCAAACGCACGCTGGCGGTGATTCGCGAGGTGGGCATCGCCGAGCACATGGTGATCATCGATCACCTGAACGAGCTGACCCTGCCCCTGGTGCTCGACAGCGACTGTTGGCGCGGGCACTCCATCTACCCCAACACCAAAATGTCGGAGCAGCGCATGGTGGCCCTGTTGAAGCAGTACGGCACCGAGAAAATGGTGGTCAACAGCGCTGCCGATTGGGGAATCAGCGACCCGCTCAAGGTGCCCAAAACGGGTCAGGCGATGCTCAATGCCGGATTCACCGAGGCTCAGGTCGAACAGGTGCTGTTTCACAACCCGGTGGATTTCTTTGCCCAAAGTGGCCAACTGGATAAAGCCCTGGTCAGCACCCCGTTGCGCATCGACCAACGTCGGCAATGGCAGGATAACTCCGCGTTGCGGGGCCAGGAACCGGTGGTCGAATGAGCGCCAACGCGGGGTGGACTGCCGCCCAGGTCGGCTATTGCAGCAACGTGCACCCGACCCCCGACCTGGCCGCGCTGCGCGCCTCGATCGAGCAGCATTTCCAGGGTGTGCGACAACAACGCGGACTGAGCGAGCAGGACAGTGGGCTGTGGATCAGTGCCCGCGCGGCGGCCCAATTGCAGCAGGTGTCGGTTCGTACGGAATTTCTGAGCTTGCTACAACGTACTGGTCTGCGTCTGACCTCGCTCAACGGTTTTCCCTACGGCCAATTCCATCAAGGTGCGGTGAAAGCCGACGTCTATCTACCCGACTGGTCCGATCCGAAACGGCTGGCATATAGCCTGCAACTGGCGCAGTTGCTGGCGATCGCTCTGCCGCAGGACTGTAGCCTGGGCGTGATATCCAGCGTACCGCTGGGCTATGCCGCCAAGTGGAACTCAAGGCAGCAGCAGCGCGCCGAGCATTTGCTGCGCCAACTGACGGCTTCACTGGCCAGATTGCATCTGGAAACCGGCAAAAAAATTGTGTTTTGCCTGGAGATGGAACCGGACTGCGTACTGGAAAACACTGACCAGGCCATCGCGTTTTTCCGCCACTGGCAAGCCACGGACCCGCACCATGAACATCTGGCGCTGTGTTTTGACGTCTGCCACCAGGCCGTGGTGTTCGAGCACTGCTATCAGTCGCTGGACAGACTGCGCCGGGCTCAGGTGCCCGTGGGCAAGATTCAGCTGTCCAGTGCCCTGATTTGTCGCTTGCCCACACACGACCCCGATCGACGCCAACACATCCTCAAGACCTTGAGCGACTTTGCGGAAACCACCTATCTGCATCAGGTCAAAGCCCGCGATGCACAGGGCCGGCTACTGGCCTGGGCAGATCTGCCCACAGCGCTCGCCAACGGCGGAAAAACCCTGGAGCAATGCAGCGAGTTGCGGATTCATTTCCACGTTCCATTGTTCAGCGAACACCTGCTGCTGCCGGAGCTTCGCGGCAGCCAGAACGCCTTGGCGCAGACCTTCGACTTTCTGGCAGACCATCCGGACTTCCGTCCCGTACTGGAGGTGGAAACCTACAGCTGGGGCGTTCTGCCTTCAGCGCTGCGCCCCGCTACCGAGCAGGCCCAACTCCAGGGCATCGCCGCAGAACTGCACTGGGTCGAAGAGCAACTGCGCCAGCGGCAATTGTTGCAATCCCAAGCGCGGGAGGCGTGTGCCGATGCCCTCTGATCATCACCGCCAACCGCTGCTGCTGATCAACGTGGTGGGACTGACGCCAGCCTTGTTGGGGGCGGCGACGCCCCACATCAACGCCCTGCTGCAAACGGCGAAAATGGCGTATTTGCAACCGGTGTTTCCCGCAGTCACCTCGACGGTACAGGCGTCGATTCTCACCGGCGCGCCGCCGTCGGAGCACGGTATCGTGGGTAATGGCTGGTATTTTCGCGACCAGGCCGAAGTCCGCTTCTGGCTGCAACCCAACGCGCTGATCCAGGGCGAGAAGGTCTGGGAGCACCTGAAACGCCAACTCCCCGGTTTCCGCTGCAGCCAGTTGTTCTGGTGGTACAACATGTACGCGGACGTGGACGCCGCCATCACTCCGCGTCCTCACTACCCGGCCGATGGCCGCAAAATGTTCGGTTTGTATTCGTCACCGCCATCGCTGCACGAGCGCATTGAACAGCAGATTGGCCAGTTCCCTTTCCATAGCTTCTGGGGACCCGCTGCCGGCATTGCGTCCAGCCGCTGGATCGTGGACTGCGCCATCGCCGAGTTCCAGCTCGATCGACCCGATCTGCAACTGATCTACCTGCCCCATCTCGATTACAGCCTGCAACGCCTGGGCCCCGATGACCCGGCGATCGCCGACGAAGTGCGGGCCATCGACAGTGAAGTGGGACGTCTGCTGGCCTTTGCCCAACAGCAAGGCGCCGCCGTGATGCTGTTGTCCGAGTACGGTATCGAACCCGTACAGCAATCGGTGTCGATCAATCGGCTACTGCGCTCGGAAGGTTTGCTGCAGGTGCGCAACTCGCTCACCTGGGAATTGCTCGACCCCGGCGCAAGCGCAGCCTTTGCCGTCGCCGATCACCAGATCGCTCACCTCTACGTGAGGCAGGCGCACGACGTGCCCCGCGTCAAAGCACTGTTGCAGCGCCAACCGGGCATCGAGCAAGTGCTGGATAAAACCGAGCAACGGGTCTGGCAGCTGGATCACCCCCGCAGCGGTGAACTGGTGGCCGTGGCCGCGCCCGGTTACTGGTTCGATTACTACTACTGGTTTGACGATCGCAAGGCACCCGACTTCGCCCGCACCGTGGACATCCACCGCAAGCCGGGCTACGACCCGCTGGAGCTGTTCATCGACCCGGCCATTCGCTTCCCCAAACTGAAAGTGGCGCGCCGCCTGCTGCAAAAAAAGCTCGGCTTTCGCTACTACATGGACCTGATTCCGTTGGACACCGGACTCATCCGTGGCAGCCATGGACGCCTGCCCGACAACGACCAGGTCGGCCCCCTCCTCATCACCAATTGCGATCTGCCGTTGCCGCAGCATCTTGCAGCCACAGCGGTGAAACAACTGCTCCTGGAACATTTCCTGGGGCCCTCACACACCGACCCGGCCAATGCCAAGGAGCTTCCATGCGGCGAGCCATTTCTATAACAGTTTTGAGTGCTCTGGCCGGTTTGGCTCAGGCTCAGAACGCCAACGCCTTCGACTGCAAAAACTTCCTTCAATATGGAGGAAACGTCGATAAAACCAGGGCAGAGTTTCTCCAGAGCCCCGAGACCCTGACCTGGAACTGGTTCGTCTGCCTGAACCAACCCGCCGCCACGGGAAGCCCCAACCTCGAGTGGGAAATCATGAAGCCCTCCGATCAGGTCTACTTGAGCGATGGCGCCAAACCCTTGCCTTACAACCAGAGCGTGCCCCCGCCGGCCGCTGTGCTCAATCAAGCCAAGACACTGGGAATGAACCCCGGCAGAACCTTCCACAACCTGAATGCCACGCAACAGGTCGATGGCATGATCCTGGAAATGGGCGGCGCAGTACCGCAGACGCAGAAAGGCAAGCCGGTACGCTTTCAGCTGTTGATGGGCCAGGGCACGTTCGATTACATCGTGCAGCGTCAGGTCTACAACGTGAATGGCCAGGCGGCGCTGACCAGCAACCTGGACTTCCCGTCCACAGCCTGGGAGCTCAAAGCCGCCTGGCTGTGGATCGGCGCAGACACCACCTACCAACAACAGCTGGAAAAAGACGGCTACTACATCGCCCAGGCCTATTACCTGGACGGTAACAAGTATCAGGTCGGCTATGCGGCGCTCAGTGGCTTGCACGTCATCAACAAGCTGAACCCTCAGTGGGTCTGGACCACCTTCGAGAACCGGAACAACAGCAAGTACACCGTCACCAACGCGACACCGCCCACCCCGATGACCAACAGCACCGGGCCGACTACTGCCGCGAAGCCGGTGAATACGGCTTTCCAGGCCAAGTACCCCGCACTGTCGCAGTACGAACTCATCGGAACCCAGTCCAGGACAACCCCGACCTTGCTGGCCAACTCCCAGCTGGAGTCAGCCTTCCAGAGCCAGTCGTCCTGCTTTGCCTGCCACGGCACCGCTGCGTACTCGGCCCAAAAGGGTTACTTCAATTTCGCCATGAAAGAACAGGGCGGCATTGTCTATCCCACCGCCCCCGTGCCGGAATCCAAATTTGCCGGCTACAACAAACTGGACTTTGTCTGGTCGCTCAAACGCGCCCAGTGGCAACGCTAAGGAGCATGACATGAGCGTATTGAATTTCCCCCGCATCTACTTCAATGGCCATATGTTCTGGAATCCACCCACGGCCAACAACAACGACGTTTACCCGCTCTATGACGCAGTAAAAATGCAGATGAACTGGCCCTTCCTCGCGTACTACGGCATCCACCCCGAAAACGCCGCCACCAAGCTGATGCCCTGGACCATCGCCCCTCTGGCGATGAGCGACGTCCCCGCCTATGTTCTGCAAGTGCCGGGCAATGCCGACCCGGGCAACTACCCAATGATCCCTGCCGAATGGGACCTGTTTGGTGATAACGCCTGCGGCACTGTCAGCTACAAGCAGATCCGCTCCGTCATCATTGGCGGCGAGCTCCCGACCGGTGGTTATGTCGAACAGGATGCGCTGATCGACAAACCCTACCAACTGCTCGGCAACCCTCTTGGCAGCACCAACCCCACCCCCGCCCGCTTTGTCGACATCAGCCCGTGGCAGAACACCTTCACCGCGCTGTACTTCGACAAGCTGGTACTGGGCGACGCCCACTGTGGCCTGACCCTCAATCGCCAGTACCGGATGCTCGACCGTTTCCTGAACTTCAATTGGGGGGCCTTTGGCGGCCTGAACTATGTCACGACCACCTGGCAGACCTGCTTTCCCAAGGAGAATCTGCAATGGGTGATCGGCGACTCGGTCCTGCTGAAAAACCTTCAAGAGCAGATGGAAAAACAAAATGCCCGGGGCCTGATGTTCAGGTTCTGCGCCTACCTGACCTACTACGACAAAAACGGCATTTTCAACGACTACCCGCTGATCGACACGCGCTCCCACACCGCTGAGGCCCTGGCTCAGGTGCAAGCGATGTATCAGAAGGGCCTGGACAACGTCGCCGATATTTTCTTCAACCCTGCCTACAGCCGTACCGCCGGTACTCTGGGCCTGTGGTTCGACGATGAGTTCCCTACTGCACCGGCGGGCCGGCGGCTGGTTCCCGTCAGCCAGGTGCTCGTTTACAAAACGTCGCCTGACGATCCAGACGCGACCAAAACGACACTCGGCGTGATCTCGGCACAGGCCCATGGCAATACCTTGTCGCTGGATCTGGCCAACACCTTTCCGTTCTATCCGGTCGTTCCGGATGCCGACATTCCGGTGGCGCAAAAATTCAAGGCCGGCAGCTATCAACTGGGGATACGCGATGCAGGTCAATTCAGCCCGCTGGCCAGTTTTGGTTATGAGCAGTATCAACAGACAGCCTTCGACAAACGTTCCGGCATCCTTGACCTGACGCTCAGCGCCGACGCCAGAAAAAAACTGCAAACCGGATCGCTGGAACTGCAACTGCAGGGTTCGACGCCGGTGCAAGCCGCGACCCAGCAAATGTGGACCGCCGAAGTGGTAGAGAGCGGAGGCTTCATCGATGTGGGCGACAGCAAAACGCTGCAGGTCATGGTGCAATACGATGGTCTGCCTGCACCGGCCGGCACTGTGCTGTGGGTCGCGGAATACGGCAATGCCTTCATGCTGAGTACCAGTAACTACTACCTGGCGTTCAATAACAAGGCCGACTTCACGCTGTTTTACGACGTTCCGGCAGACCGCACAAAGAACTACGCCAACCTGCCGCAGTTTGCCAATACCGACAGGGTTCAAAACCTGGTGACCACGGGCAGCGGTCGCCGGCTCACGGCGGTGCGCGGCGCAGAACAGTCCGCCGCCCAGATCCCCGTGAGCTATCAGCAATACCTGCCGACACCCGCTTCAGTCGCCTTGCGTCCTTGTCTGTCCTTCCACAACCCCATCCCAATGGAAGGCAATCTGCAGGATCCCCTGGGAAGCACTGTGCATTACTATCTGACGCAGATTCAGACCGATGCCAAAGGCATCGCACAACTGAAGATCAAAGCCGAGGCTCCGGGCTTCCCGACCCTGCGCTTCTTCGTGCAGGAAGGCGACCAGCCTCCAGAGATCCCCTTCAGTTTCAACTTCATGGAAGCCTACACCGACTTCCTGGCCCCGTTGCGCGTACTGCCGCTGGAGCCACAACTGGAGCAGGACTTCGTTGAGGAGTGGAACCGTATCTACACGAAGACCAATGCCCGGGTCCTGATCTGGGAAAGCTTCATCTACCCGCGCATCCTCCGGCCCTTCTACTACCTCTATCCCATCATGAACAAGTTCATGCCGCTCAACTCCCTGGAGCGAATAGAGGGCGCCGTCGACCAGTTGATTGTGCTGATCAGCAAGGAGTACCAGGAGCAAAGCACACTGTCGATGCCCATCACCCGCGACATGTCGCAAAGCCGCCGCTCTGTACTGGAGCTCTGGGCCCAGGCGTTGGTGAAACGCAATTACCCGCCCACCCCACTGAGCATGAGCGACTACGTACGCATCTGATCCGATAACGCTTCACACAGGACAGCCGGGTGGCGCTTGCGTCGCCTGGCCTTCCACAGGAGTGCACACATGAACGTCCGTATCCTGAACCGGCTGCTACTGTTGACCCTGTTGCTCAGCCAACCCCTGTTCGCCGAACAAGACAGCGGCGCCGTCTACTTCACCATGGGGGTACACAACACCCTCGGCTGCAATGAGCAAAATGGCAACTGCATCGCCAAGCGAGCGCCGACCGATCCGCCCGACCCGTTCTTTCCGGCCTTCTGGGTCAGCGACTGGACCATGTATCGGGTGACCAGTAATTACGAAAAAAACCCGCCGCCCTACAGCAACCCACCAACCACCCTCAAGCCTGGGGACTACACCGTTTCCTACGGCAGCAGTTACTACGACACCACCTACATTCCGCCGGACGGGGACGGCTACGGCGCCATGATGGAGCACTACGATAAGTACTGCCTGCCGATCTTCCCGATCAAGAACAACAACTACACCTGCTCGTTCGTGTCTCTGGGCAACAAGGCGTACTTCCTCACCTATCCGCAAGACCGCCCCAAGGACATGCCGGCCTGCTGCAGTTTCTCGCCGATGAATCACCCGCCTCGGCAAGATTTCATCCAGCACCTGCCCTACAGCGTCGAGCGCAGCAAGAACCTCAGCGGCAGCGTGCAGGCCTACGCCCTGGAACTGGATTCACCGCAAGGTCCCATCCTGTTCGGCTATGCATTCTTCAAGGCGCTGACCGGACAACCGCCGTACCGGCATCCCCAATCGTTCTTTTTCTCCGGTGACGTCAGCGTCGCCAATGCGCCTATCGTCAGCCAGAACTACACCCACTTTCGCATCGCCAAACCGGACCCGGCCCAGACCTGGGCGCAGGTGGCCGCGATGTGCCCGGCGAACCCGCCGCCCTGCCAGTTGTTCGAACCTGCGCAAGAGCAAAGCAACGGGCACAAGGCGCAGTGGAACAAGCTCATGCAGCGCAAACCCTGAACCACGACGAAGGATCGCCATGAAAATCTCACGATGTCTCACCCTGGTGTTACTCGGCCTGGCCAGCCTTCCGGCACTGGCCAGGGAACAGGCCATGCCGTCGGCGCAGGCCACCACCCTCAACTGCCAGCCTCCCGGCAGTGCCCCAAGCGCCACGGCCAGCCAGGACCTGTTCGATCAGTACAGCTGGCAGATGTTTATCGCCCTTAACTGGCCCGCAGAAGACGGACAGCGCGGCACGCCCGACTGCAGCAAACAACCGGGAGCCCCCGGCTACACGGTCTGGCAGACCTATAAAACCGTGGAGGAAATCTTCCTGCCCGGCGGCATCGATCCAGGCCCCTGGAACACCCGGCAGACCGCCAAAAGCCTGGGCATCATCAACATTGCGGCGCTGAAGAACAGCAATCACGTGCAGGCCATCGATCAGGCGGTCGGCGGCTGGCTGATCGACCAGGCCGGCCATCCCACCTTCTACGATATCTCGGCCAACGAGACGTCCTACAACTACATCGTCGCCAATCAGTTCTATAACGCCTCTGTCGTGTCCAGGGCCAACAACATCTCGTTCCCCAACGGGGTCATCGAGATCAAGTCGAGCTGGCGCATCCTCACCCCCACGGACAACGCCAGCCGCTACCTGACCCTGCTGGCGCGCGTGCCCACGTTCGACAATCAGGGCAACCGCACCGGCGTCACCGAGGCTTACCTGGGACTGGTCGGCTTGCACATCATCACCAAGGTGCAGGGTTATCCACAGTGGATCTGGTCCACCTTCGAGCAGATCGACAACGTCCCAAACCAGGGGATCGCGCAGTCGGTCCCCTATTCCTACTTCAATCCCGCCGCCCCGGCCAACACGCTCAACCAGTCACCCTGCGACTGGCAAACCCAGGGTACCCAGATGGTCTGCGTGCCCAAACCCGGCACCACGTTCCAGACCCCCAACCCGCTGAGCCGGGTCACGCCGATTGCGCAGGTCACCGCCACAATCAACACCCAATACCGCGCCAACCCGGACCTGCAAAAAAGCGCCTTGAAGTACTACCAGCTCATTACCACCCAGCGACCGCTGATGCCGAACAACCCCAGCAATCCGCTGGGTCAGCCGACCCCCGCGCTCTCGGCCAACGTGACCATGGAAAGCTACATCCAGCCCAACAGCAGCTGCATGAACTGCCACTCCCTGGCGACACCGGTCAAGAGTCCCTACAAGTCCGACTTTTCTTTCCTGTTCAAATTCGCAAAAGCCCCGATCAACATCCCCAAGGACGAGAAATAGACCATGAGCATCCTGAATGGACCACGGCTGAACTTTTGGGGCGGTATTCGCACCGACGTCAGCCTGCCGAACAACTCCCCCACCATTCCGTATGGCGACAATCCGGAATGGCCACTCTTCGACCTGACCACCTCGACACTGGCACCGGGGGCCGAGTCTTATACCGACGACGAATTGAACAACATGATCAACGCGCCCACCGGTGACTACTACACCGCAGGCGGCTGGAATCACTATGGGCAGCATGTCGTCGACATGCAGGACGCCTTGATCAGTTCGCAGGGCAATCCGGGCAGTATCAGCACCAGTGGCGATCAGGTGGGGCAGCCGGTTTATCTGCTCGGCTCCGTGGATCCGGTCACCGGCCAGGGGCCCTTCTCCGGCCCCATGATGGTGGACCTGGACCCCACGGCCTCGACCACCACCCAGATTTTCGTCGGCGGCCTGCAGATTGGCGGCAACGACAACATCCAGCTGCTGATCCGCGCCAATGCGGTCTGCAGCAGCCTGGATGTCACAAAGCGGGTGCTGGAACCCCCACACATGGATGCACCGGGGTCCTTCCGTTTCAGCGGCACGTTCCAGCTGACCTTCCCCCTGAGCAGCATTGTCAGCTGGAACCAGGACAGCAGCGGCCTGCAATCCATCATCCAGGCACCTGGCGCGACGGGGATCGTCTTGCGCTTCGTCATGTTCGAGATGTGCCCCGCAATGACCACCGAACAACTGGACGCCGATTACGCCGCCGGAAAATTCACTCCCAACCCCAGTATTGGCCGGGTCATCGGCACGCTGGCCCCCGCCTTCGCGGGCGAACCGATCAATTGCCAACCCGGCAGGCAACTGGTCAACCAGAGTACGAAGAACACCGGCTATGCCAGCCTGGGCGACAGCGGCATGCTGAGCATCGACATGGTGAACGTCATTCCGAAGCAAACCTTCAGGGCCATCAGAGACGACATTACCAGCCCCATCGGGCCCAACGCGGATTACGGCATTGTCACCATCGCTGCCGGCACCACGACCCTGGCCACCCTGGCCCCGACCAGCGATATTCTGTTCAACTATTACGTGTACGGTGGCATCGTCGACCTGCCCCTCACGTCCAGCCAGCAGCAGGCAGTACAGACCACACCGCTGGCCATCAGCGCCCCCGGCAAGGTCGCCGCAACGACATTGAACGCCCCCGAATCGACCTATCGGGTGTATGCCGATCAGCGCAACGTTTATCTGGAGGACTACCCCAAGGGCCTGTCGATCACCTTGCAGGTGAGATACCTGGGGGGGCCGGTTCCCAGCGCCACCGAAATCGACCTGCAGGCCGGTGCACCTGCGGCGTATGACGACCCGCAATACTGGGACTTCCTCAACTTTCCTGAATCACTGACCCTCGAAGAGGGCCAGCTCTCGGTCAGTTTTCCCGTCACCGTCAAACCGGGCAAAGCGGCCAATGCAGGCTTTGTCGCCCTGACCTACACCGTCAACGGCCTCCCAAGCGGCGGATACTTCACCAGTCTGCGTAAATACTCACAGACCGACTTCGGCATTCCCACGGGCACCACCATCACCTGGGAACTGATGTACCCGAACGTCCTGCGCTTCAACTACCTGGCCTTCCCCGCCATGTCGCGCTACATCCCACTCAATCAGCCTGACGCGATCATGGGTGCCAAGAACGCCATCCTCGCCCGAACCTCGGACGTCTACAAAGGCACCAGCCTCTTCATGCCGGTGGTGCGCTCGATGTCACTCTGCCAGCGAGCACTGCTCAAGGCCTATCTCACGGGTGAGCCGTGGCAACCACCACAGTGATCCTGTCCGCCCACTGTCCATGGAGAGACCCTATGCCCCTACCCCTTCATATCCCCGCACGGCCCGTCGAAGCCCTGCGTTCGAACGCGATCATCGCCGAAGGCCTGCTGAACCCACGCGGCCTCTGTGTACAGGCCGATGGCAGCCTGCTGCTGGCCGAGGCCGGCTCCGGTCTGCCGGAGCAGCCCTTCAGCGGTCGCATCAGTCGCCTGCGACCGGACCCGCACCGACCCGGCGCCTATCTGCCTGCCGAGGTACTGGCACAGGGTTTTCGCTCGATGAACATGCAAGCCCGCATGTTGCGCGATGAAATCATGGGACTGTCGGACATCGCTTGCGGTGACGGGCGCTGCCTGGTCAGCCTGACCGACTATGTGGAAGGCTCGAAAATACTGGACCTGCAATTCACCCCGCCTGAACCGGTCTTCCACAGCCGCGGAAATTTGAACGGTTTGTGCTATCACCCGACTCGACGCAGTTGGCTGGCCGTCAAGCCCGATACCAATCAGTTGGTCGAGTTCAGCGCCGAACGGGACGAACAGGTACTGGCCCAGTTGCCCGATCTGGATCAGGGGCAGGACGCCGTGCCGGTGACGCTGATCTACGAGCCCGCGACCGACGCGGTGCTCATCAGCCTGTTCTCCGGAGAGTTGCTGGGCAACCCGACACGTAAAGGCATCGACTTTGCCGACAAGGCCGGTCAGGTGATCCGGGTCTGGCCCGCGACCGGACAGATCGACATTCTGATTCGCGGGCTGCAACTGCCCACCGGTTTGGCGCTGGGACCCAAAGGCGAGGTGCTGGTACTGGAACTCTGCGACCGACTGCTGGAACCCTTGCCACAGGACTGGGCTGGCGAGCCCCTCCATGGTGGCTTCGCGCGCTTCAGCGGTCGACTGCTGAGCTGCAATCTGCAAACCTGCGAAGTCAGCATCCTCGCTACCGGCCTGGATACCCCGTCCAACCTGTGCCTGCTGCCAAACGCCGTGCTGATCAGCGAAGGCATGGGCCTGACCGGACGCCCCCTGCCCACCCCGGACAACACCATCGTTCCACTAAGCGGCCGACTGCGCCGGGTGCAACTCTGACCCACAAATGCCCATCAACCGACCACCCAAGAAAAAGCCCCTGGTTGAATCAACCAGGGGCTTTTGTCTGAAACGATGAAACCGGTCAGTTAAAACGGAATATCGTCATCAAAGCTGTCGAAATCCGGAGCCGGTTGCGGAGCGGCCTGCTGTTGTGGCGCTGGACGCGACTCACGCTGCGGCTGCTGCGATGGCTGTGGACGGGACTGCTGTGGACGCGGCGCCGAGTTGGACATGCCGCCTTGGCCTTGTTGGTCGCCCTGCGGACGGCCGCCCAGCAGTTGCATGGTGCCTTGCATGTCGACCACGATTTCAGTGGTGTAACGCTTGATACCGTCTTTTTCCCACTCGCGGGTCTGCAGCTTGCCTTCGATGTAGACCTGCGAACCTTTACGCAGGTATTCGCCGGCGATTTCCGCAACCTTGCCGAACATCGATACACGGTGCCATTCGGTCTTTTCGACTTTCTGACCGGTTTGCTTGTCGGTCCATTGTTCGCTGGTCGCCAGACTCAGGTTGGTCACGGCGTTACCGTTAGGCAAGTAGCGAACTTCGGGATCCTGGCCGCAAGTGCCGACCAATATGACTTTGTTAACCCCACGGGCCATAACGTTCTCCTAGGCTTCGCACGCTGTCGGGGCCGGGTTGTTGACCAGGCGCTCGAGGGTCGTGCGATCCAATAGTTCGGTGTCCAATTTGATGTAAATGGCCGCTTCATCAGCAACCACCACTGCATCTGTTACCCCAACGACGGCCAGCAGGCGCTCGACCAGGCCAGCCTCGCGGATCGCTTCAGGCGATAACGGCAAGCGCAGGCTCGTCACATAGGGAGGTTCACGCATGGTAACAGCAAAGGCCAACCAGAGGGCAGCCAGCGCGGCACATCCGATGAACACCGCCGATAGGCCGCCGTGCTGGAACAGCCAGCCGCCCATGATCCCGCCCAGTGCCGAACCGAGGAACTGACTGGTGGAATAAACCCCCATCGCCGTGCCCTTGCCGCCCGCCGGTGAAACCTTGCTGATCAGCGACGGCAACGAAGCTTCGAGCAGATTGAACGCGGTGAAGAACACCACCGTACCAATCACCAAAGCCCGCAAGCTGTCGCCGAACTGCCAGAAGAATAGCTCAGTGAGCATCAGCGTACTGACCGCACCGAGTAAAACTCGTTTCATTTTGCGTTTCTTCTCACCGTAGATGATGAACGGGATCATGGCGAAGAACGAAATCAGCAGTGCGGTCAGGTACACCCACCAGTGCTGCTCCTTGGGCAGCCCGGCTTTCTCGACCAGCGCCAGCGGCAAGGCGACGAAACTCGACATCAACATCGCGTGCAACACAAAAATACCCAGGTCCAGGCGCAGCAGGTCCGGGTGCTTGAGCGTCGGAATCAGCGCCTGACGGGCAACGCCGGATTCGCGGTGCTGCAACGGCCCGGTGGAACGCGGCACCATGAACATCACGATCACGATGCCAAACAGCGCCATGCCGCCAGTGGCGAGGAACAGCCCGGACAGACCGAAGGCACGGGTCAGCAATGGCCCTACAACCATGGCGACAGCGAACGACAAACCGATCGTCATGCCGATCATCGCCATCGCTTTGGTGCGGTGCTGTTCGCGGGTCAGGTCCGACAACAAGGCCATAACTGCGGCGGAAATCGCCCCGGCGCCTTGCAGGATTCGTCCGGCGATCACGCCCCAGATCGAATCGGCATTGGCGGCCAAAACGCTACCGAGGGCGAAGACGATCAGCCCCAGGTAAATCACCGGGCGGCGGCCGATACGGTCGGAAATGATCCCGAACGGAATCTGAAAAATCGCCTGAGTCAGGCCGTAAGCGCCAATCGCCAGACCGATGAGGGCCGGGGTCGCTCCTGCGAGATCCATTCCATAGGTCGCCAATACCGGCAACACCATAAACATGCCAAGCATACGGAAGGCGAACACCAGGGCCAGACCGCTTGCTGCGCGGGTCTCGCCACCACTCATGCGTTCGCTGTGGGGATCGTGCATGGAATTACCTCATGTGAACCGGCGGCGATTCTACCAGTCCCATCGGTTGACGGGGTATAGGGCGACGCTTTGTCGCGAGCCGGCTTCGCGCACTTGTCAGGTGCCGTTCAGCGAGCGCCATTTGATAGTGTGCATCCATCCAGTATTTGCCCGTATACTCCTACGTTTTCGACGCCCGCCAAGCGAGGCCACCTTGGACAAGATCCTGATTCGTGGGGCTCGAACCCACAACCTGAAAAACATCGACCTGACCCTGCCACGGGACAAGCTGATCGTCATCACCGGTTTGTCCGGGTCCGGCAAGTCTTCCCTGGCATTCGACACCTTGTACGCCGAGGGTCAGCGACGCTATGTCGAGTCGCTGTCGGCCTACGCCCGGCAGTTCCTGTCGATGATGGAAAAACCTGACGTCGACACCATCGAAGGTCTGTCGCCAGCGATCTCCATCGAACAGAAGTCGACCTCGCACAACCCGCGCTCGACGGTCGGCACCATCACCGAAATCTACGACTACTTGCGCCTGCTTTATGCTCGCGTGGGCATTCCGCGCTGCCCGGATCACGACATTCCGCTGGAAGCGCAGACCGTCAGCCAAATGGTCGATCTGGTCCTCGCCGAACCCGAGGGCAGCAAGTTGATGCTGCTGGCACCGGTGATCCGCGAGCGCAAGGGTGAACACCTTTCGGTCTTCGAAGAACTGCGTGCCCAGGGCTTTGTCCGCGCTCGGGTCAACGGCAAGCTCTTCGAGCTGGACGAGCTGCCGAAGCTGGATAAACAGAAGAAGCATTCGATCGATGTCGTGGTCGACCGCTTCAAGGTCCGCGCCGATCTGCAACAGCGGCTGGCCGAGTCGTTCGAGACTGCACTGAAGCTGGCGGATGGCATTGCACTGGTCGCGCCGATGGACGACGAGCCGGGCGAAGAAATGATCTTCTCTGCGCGCTTTGCCTGCCCGATCTGCGGCCATGCGATCAGCGAACTGGAACCCAAGCTTTTCTCCTTCAACAACCCGGCCGGCGCCTGCCCGACCTGCGACGGTTTGGGGGTTAAACAGTTCTTCGACATCAAGCGTCTGGTCAATGGCGAACTGACCCTGGCCGAGGGCGCGATTCGCGGCTGGGACAGGCGTAACGTCTACTACTTCCAGATGCTCGGCTCACTGGCCTCACATTACGGCTTCAGCCTGGAAGTGCCGTTCAACCAACTGCCGGCCGATCAGCAGAAAGTCATCCTGCATGGCAGCGGCACGCAGAACGTCGACTTCAAGTACCTGAACGACCGTGGTGATATCGTCAAACGCTCGCACCCGTTCGAAGGCATTGTGCCGAACCTGGACCGTCGCTACCGCGAAACCGAGTCCGCGTCGGTGCGCGAAGAACTGGCCAAATTCCTCAGTACCCAGCCATGCCCGGATTGCCGCGGCACTCGCCTGCGTCGTGAAGCGCGGCATGTGTGGGTCGGTGAAAAAACACTGCCAGCGGTGACTAACCTGCCGATTGGCGATGCGTCCGAGTACTTCGGCACGCTGAAACTGACCGGTCGACGCGGCGAAATCGCCGACAAGATTCTCAAGGAAATCCGCGAGCGTTTGCAGTTCCTGGTCAACGTCGGCCTCGACTACCTGTCGCTGGACCGCAGCGCCGACACGCTGTCTGGCGGTGAAGCACAACGTATTCGTCTGGCCAGCCAGATCGGCGCCGGCCTGGTGGGCGTGTTGTACATTCTCGACGAACCGTCGATTGGCTTGCACCAGCGCGACAACGATCGCCTGCTGGGGACGCTCAAGCATCTGCGCGATATCGGCAACACGGTAATCGTGGTCGAGCACGACGAAGATGCGATTCGTCTGGCCGACTATGTGGTGGACATCGGCCCGGGTGCTGGCGTGCACGGCGGTCACATTGTCGCCGAAGGCACCCCGGCCGAAGTCATGGCGCACCCTGACTCGCTGACCGGTAAATACCTGTCCGGCCGCGTGAAGATCGAAGTCCCGGCCAAACGCACACCGCGCAACAAAAAGCTCTCGCTGTCGCTCAAGGGCGCCCGGGGCAACAACTTGCGCGATGTCGATCTGGACATTCCGATTGGCTTGCTGACCTGCGTGACCGGCGTGTCCGGTTCGGGCAAGTCGACGCTGATCAACAACACCCTGTTCCCGCTCAGTGCCACCGCACTGAACGGCGCGACCACCCTGGAAGCCGCAGCCCACGACAGCATCAAAGGCCTTGAGCATCTGGACAAAGTCGTCGATATCGACCAGAGCCCGATCGGCCGTACGCCGCGCTCCAACCCGGCGACCTACACCGGGTTGTTCACACCGATTCGCGAACTGTTTGCCGGCGTGCCGGAATCCCGCTCACGCGGCTACGGTCCGGGGCGTTTCTCCTTCAACGTCAAGGGCGGACGCTGCGAGGCCTGCCAGGGCGACGGCCTGATCAAGGTAGAAATGCACTTCCTGCCGGACATCTATGTCCCGTGCGACGTCTGCAAGAGCAAGCGCTACAACCGCGAAACCCTGGAGATCAAGTACAAGGGCAAGAGCATCCACGAAACGCTGGAAATGACCATCGAAGAAGCCCGAGTGTTTTTCGATGCGGTTCCGGCGCTGGCGCGCAAGCTACAGACGTTGATGGATGTAGGCCTCTCATACATCAAGCTGGGGCAATCGGCGACCACCCTGTCGGGCGGTGAAGCGCAACGGGTCAAGCTATCCCGCGAGCTGTCCAAGCGCGATACCGGCAAAACCCTGTACATCCTCGATGAGCCGACCACCGGTCTGCACTTCGCGGATATCCAGCAACTGCTTGATGTGTTGCATCGTCTGCGCGATCACGGCAACACCGTGGTGGTGATCGAGCACAATCTGGACGTGATCAAGACCGCCGACTGGCTGGTGGATCTTGGGCCGGAAGGCGGCTCCAAGGGCGGACAGATCATTGCTGTGGGTACGCCGGAGGAAGTCGCCGAGATGAAACAGTCTTATACCGGTTACTACCTCAAGCCGTTGCTGGAACGCGACCGGGCTTAACATCGGCGCATGAAAAAGCCCCGGTCACTTCATCAGTGACCGGGGCTTTTTTGTAGCCGTTGGAATCAGAACTGCGATTGCAGGTAGTTTTCCAGGCCGACCAGCTTGATCAGACCCAACTGCTTCTCCAGCCAGTAGGTGTGATCTTCTTCGGTGTCGGCCAATTGAACTCGCAGGATCTCGCGAGTGACGTAATCCTTGTGCAGCTCGCAGAGCTCGATGCCCTTGCAGAGCGCGGCACGGACTTTATATTCCAGGCGCAAGTCGGCAGCGAACATCTCAGGCACTGTGGTGCCGATGTCCAGATCGTCTGGACGCATACGTGGCGTGCCTTCAAGCATGAGGATCCGCCGCATCAGTGCGTCGGCGTGCTGGGCCTCTTCTTCCATCTCGTGATTGATGCGCTCGTAGAGCTCGGTAAAGCCCCAGTCCTCATACATCCGCGAATGGACGAAATATTGATCCCGCGCCGCCAGTTCGCCCGTGAGCAACGTGTTGAGGTAATCGATTACGTCCGGGTGACCTTGCATCGCCCTACATCTCCCTGCTTGAAAGGCTGTAGTTTGAACCAAGCCTGCCGAATGGTCACTCGAATAGCGCGATAAAAGCGAAGATATTCTGAGAAAAGTGGTTTAAATAACGCAAAAACCGCCCAGATGAGGGCGGTTCTGCTTATCGTTTAGACTTAGTTAAGCTGTACACCCAAGGCCTTTGCGATACCTTCTCCGTAAGCGGCATCCGCCTTGTAGAAATGCTGCAGCTGACGCTGAACCACATTGCTGGAAACGCCCGACATTGCACCGGCAATGTTGTTGATCAACAGGGCTTTCTGCTCATCGCTCATCAAGCGGAACAACGCCCCGGCGTGACTGTAGTAGTCAGCATCTTCACGGTGATCGTAACGATTAGCCGCGCCGCTCAGAGCCAGCGCTGGCTCTGCATACTGTGGAGCCTGTTTCGGCGCATTGGCGTAGCTGTTTGGCTCGTAGTTCGGCGTACCGCCACCGTTGCTGCCAAATGCCATCGAGCCGTCGCGCTGGTAGCTGTTAACCGGGCTGCGCGGCGCATTCACCGGCAATTGCTGGTGATTGGTGCCGACACGGTAGCGGTGAGCATCGGCGTAGGCGAACACCCGACCTTGCAGCATACGGTCCGGCGACAGGCCCACACCCAGCACCATGTTGCTTGGACCAAACGCCGCCTGCTCAACTTCAGCAAAGTAGTTCTGCGGGTTGCGATTGAGCTCAAGCTCACCGACTTCGATCAGCGGAAACTCTTTCTGCGACCAGGTTTTGGTCACATCGAACGGGTTCTCGTAATGCGCGGCAGCCTGGGCCTCGGTCATGATCTGAATGCACACACGCCATTTCGGAAAGTCACCGCGCTCAATCGCACCGAACAGGTCGCGTTGAGCGTAATCCGGATCAGTACCGGCCAGGCGTGCAGCCTCTGCCGGCGCCAGGTTCTTGATGCCCTGCCTGGTTTTGTAGTGCCACTTCACCCAGTGACGCTCGCCTTTGGCGTTGATCAGGCTATAGGTGTGACTACCGAAGCCGTGCATGTGCCGGTAGCCATCAGGAATGCCGCGATCCGAGAACAGAATGGTGACCTGGTGCAACGCCTCAGGCGAATGCGACCAGAAGTCCCACATCATCTGCGCGCTTTTCAGATTGCTTTGCGGCAGACGTTTTTGGGTGTGGATAAAGTCTGGAAATTTCAGCGGATCACGAATGAAGAACACTGGCGTGTTGTTGCCAACGATGTCCCAGTTACCTTCCTCGGTGTAGAACTTCAGCGCAAAACCACGCGGGTCACGCTCGGTATCTGCCGAACCGCGCTCACCGCCGACAGTGGAGAACCGCAGAAAGGTTGGGGTTTGCTTACCAACGGATTCAAACAGCTTGGCGCTGGTGTACTGGGTAATGTCGCGGGTCACGGTGAACGTACCGTAAGCACCCGAGCCTTTGGCGTGTACGCGGCGCTCCGGGATGTTTTCACGATTGAAGTGGGCAAGCTTCTCGATCAGGTGAAAGTCGTCGAGCAGCAGCGGGCCACGAGGGCCGGCGGAACGGGAATTCTGGTTGTCGGCGACTGGGGCGCCACTGGCGGTAGTAAGCGTTTTATCCTGGCTCATGCTCAATCTTCCTCTTCAGCCTTGAAAACTGCCGGTTAATCGGCTGGGAGGGAGTATTGGCCATGAACATGACACCATCTAATTCATTAAATTGTCTTGATCGATAGAAATTAACTAATGATCAACCCTTGCAGACAGTAAGGGTATCGGCATAACGCTTCAGTGCACTTTTCTTGCGGGCACAAAAAACCGGGCACTAGGCCCGGTTTTTTGTTTCAGACTGACGTCTTACTCAGCGGATACAGCTTCACCGCCGACAGCACGATCAACCAACTCGACGTACGCCATAGGCGCGTTGTCGCCAGCGCGGAAACCGCACTTGAGGATGCGCAGGTAGCCACCCTCACGGGTAGCGTAACGCTTGCCCAGGTCGTTGAAGAGCTTACCAACGATAGCTTTCGAACGAGTACGGTCGAAAGCCAGACGGCGGTTAGCCAGGCTGTCTGTCTTGGCCAAAGTGATCAGCGGCTCAGCAACGCGACGCAGTTCTTTAGCTTTTGGCAGTGTAGTTTTGATCAGCTCGTGCTCGAACAGCGACACCGCCATGTTTTGAAACATGGCCTTGCGGTGCGAGCTGGTGCGGCTCAGGTGACGACCACTTTTACGATGACGCATGGTTCATTCCTTACCAAACACAACGTTCGGTGATTACGACGATCAGGCAGTCGCCTTGTCGTCCTTCTTAAGACTTGCAGGCGGCCAGTTGTCGAGGCGCATGCCGAGGGACAGACCGCGGGAGGCCAGAACGTCCTTGATTTCAGTCAAGGATTTCTTGCCAAGGTTCGGAGTCTTCAACAGTTCTACTTCGGTACGCTGAATCAGGTCGCCGATGTAGTAAATGTTTTCCGCCTTAAGGCAGTTAGCCGAACGTACAGTCAGTTCCAGATCGTCAACCGGGCGAAGCAGGATCGGATCGATCTCGTCTTCTTGCTCGATTACCACTGGTTCGCTGTCACCCTTGAGGTCGACGAACGCAGCCAACTGCTGTTGCAGAATGGTTGCAGCGCGGCGGATAGCCTCTTCAGGATCCAGAGTACCGTTGGTTTCCAGATCAATAACCAGCTTGTCCAGGTTAGTACGCTGTTCGACACGGGCGTTTTCCACCACGTATGCGATACGGCGAACCGGGCTGAACGAAGAGTCAAGCTGCAAGCGACCAATGCTGCGGCTTTCGTCTTCATCGCTCTGACGCGAGTCGGCCGGTTCATAACCACGACCACGAGCTACTACTAGCTTCATGTTCAGGGCGCCGTTAGACGCCAGGTTAGCGATTACGTGATCGGGATTAACGATCTCGACATCATGATCCAGCTGAATATCGGCAGCGGTAACCACCCCCGAACCCTTCTTCGACAAGGTCAGCGTAACTTCGTCACGGCCGTGCAGCTTGATAGCCAGACCTTTAAGGTTCAACAGGATTTCAATTACGTCTTCCTGTACACCTTCGATGGCGCTGTACTCGTGGAGCACACCGTCAATCTCGGCCTCGACTACTGCACAGCCGGGCATTGAGGACAACAGGATGCGGCGCAGCGCGTTGCCCAGGGTGTGGCCAAAACCACGCTCGAGAGGCTCGAGAGTGATCTTGGCGCGGGTTGGACTGACAACCTGCACATCAATATGGCGGGGTGTCAGGAACTCATTTACCGAAATCTGCATGGATGCACCTATTTTCTAGCCCTTACTTGGAGTAGAGCTCGACAATCAGGCTTTCGTTGATGTCGGCGGACAGATCACTGCGAGCTGGAACGTTCTTGAAAACGCCCGACTTCTTCTCAGTGTCTACTTCTACCCATTCTACGCGGCCACGTTGGGCACACAGATCGAGAGCTTGGACAATGCGAAGTTGGTTCTTTGCTTTCTCGCGAATCGCGACCACGTCACCAGCACGAATCTGGTAGGACGGAACGTTTACGGTCTGACCGTTAACGCTGACGGATTTGTGCGATACCAGCTGACGGGATTCGGCACGAGTCGAACCAAAGCCCATACGGTATACAACGTTGTCCAGACGGCATTCGAGCAGCTGCAACAGGTTTTCGCCAGTTGCGCCTTTCTTGCCAGCAGCTTCTTTGTAGTAGCCGCTGAATTGACGCTCGAGAACGCCGTAGATACGACGGACCTTCTGCTTTTCACGCAGCTGGGTGCCGTAATCGGACTGGCGACCGCGGCGTTGGCCGTGGATACCAGGTGCTGCTTCAATGTTGCACTTCGATTCGATCGCGCGCACGCCGCTCTTCAGAAAGAGATCGGTGCCCTCGCGACGAGCGAGTTTGCATTTTGGACCAATGTAACGAGCCATTCTTTACAATCTCCTGGATTACACGCGGCGCTTCTTCGGCGGACGGCACCCGTTGTGCGGGATTGGCGTCACGTCGGTGATGCTGGCGATCTTATAGCCACAGCCGTTCAAAGCACGGACAGCGGACTCACGACCTGGACCTGGACCTTTGACGTTAACGTCGAGGTTTTTCAGGCCATATTCCAGCGCAGCTTGACCAGCACGTTCAGCAGCTACTTGAGCAGCAAACGGAGTGGACTTGCGGGAACCGCGGAAACCCGAACCACCGGAGGTAGCCCAGGAAAGAGCGTTACCTTGACGGTCGGTGATGGTCACGATTGTGTTGTTAAAAGACGCGTGGATGTGGGCGATGCCATCAACCACTGTCTTTTTGACTTTTTTACGAGGACGAGCAGCAGGTTTTGCCATGATTAAATTCCTGTCGATTCGCTGGGGCGATTACTTGCGGATCGGCTTACGCGGACCTTTACGGGTACGCGCGTTGGTCTTGGTACGCTGACCGCGTACTGGCAGACCACGACGATGACGCAGACCGCGATAGCAACCGAGGTCCATCAAGCGCTTGATTTTCATGTTGATTTCGCGACGCAGGTCACCTTCAGTGGTGAACTTCGCCACTTCGCCACGCAGCTGTTCAATCTGCTCGTCGCTCAGATCCTTGATCTTTGCGGCTGGGTTTACCCCAGTCACTGCACAGATCTTCTGCGCAGTTGTGCGACCAACACCATAGATGTAGGTCAGCGAGATAACAGTATGCTTGTTATCTGGAATGTTGACGCCTGCAATACGGGCCATTCAGTGGGACTCCAATTGACAGCTACCTACGCCCCGGAAGCCAAGAAATAGGGCGCGAGATAATATCGCTGTAATAACAAATAATCAACCCAGCAGCGCACTAGCTGCTGGGCTTGAAGCACAATCACACTCAGCCTTGGCGCTGTTTGTGACGCGGTTCCGCGCTGCAAATTACTCGAACAACACCTTCGCGGCGAATAATCTTGCAGTTACGGCACAGCTTTTTCACCGATGCACGAACTTTCATCACCAACTCCTCGAACCTTATGGGTCAGCGCAGCATGCCGCTGCCGTAACCCTTCAGGTTGGCTTTCTTCATCAGGGATTCGTACTGGTGCGAAACGAGGTGCGATTGTACTTGGGACATGAAGTCCATCACAACCACGACCACGATCAGCAACGAGGTCCCGCCAAGGTAGAACGGAACGTTTGCTGCAACCACCAGGAACTGGGGCAACAGGCACACGGCCGTCATATAAAGAGCACCGAACATGGTCAAGCGAGTCAGAACGCCATCAATATAGCGCGCAGACTGCTCACCTGGACGGATACCCGGAATAAAGGCACCGGACTTCTTCAGGTTTTCCGCTACGTCTTTCGGATTGAACATCAACGCCGTATAGAAGAAGCAGAAGAAAATAATCCCTGCACTAAACAGCAGAATATTCAACGGCTGACCAGGAGCGATCGACTGCGAGATGTCCTGCAACCAGCCCATACCTTCAGACTGGCCGAACCAGGCACCCAACGAAGCCGGGAACAGCAAAATGCTGCTCGCGAAAATAGCCGGAATAACACCGGCCATGTTCACTTTCAGCGGCAAGTGGCTAGTCTGCGCAGCAAACACCTTGCGGCCCTGCTGACGCTTGGCGTAGTGAACAGCAATACGACGCTGACCACGCTCAATGAACACCACGAAACCGATAATCGCTACTGCCAGCAAACCGATGGCAACCAGGGCGAAGATGTTGATATCACCCTGACGCGCAGACTCGAAAGACTGCCCGATTGCTCTCGGAAGACCGGCGACGATACCCGAAAAAATCAACATCGAGATACCGTTGCCAACACCACGCTCAGTAATCTGCTCACCCAGCCACATCATGAACATCGCACCGGCCACAAAAGTGGATACCGCGACGAAATGGAAGCCAAAGTCACCAGTGAACGCAACGCCCTGCCCCGCCAGACCAATGGACATGCCAATAGCCTGAACGAGAGCGAGGACGACAGTGCCGTAGCGGGTGTACTGGCTGATCTTGCGACGGCCAGCTTCACCTTCCTTCTTCAACTGCTCCAGCTGCGGGCTGACGGCCGTCATCAGCTGCATGATGATCGATGCCGAAATGTACGGCATGATCCCCAGTGCAAAGATGCTCATCCGCTCCAGCGCGCCGCCGGAAAACATGTTGAACAAGCTAAGAATGGTCCCCTCATTCTGTCGAAACAGGTCTGCGAGTCGGTCCGGGTTGATACCTGGAACCGGGATGTGTGCGCCTATTCGGTAGACGATAATCGCCAGGAACAGAAAACGCAGACGAGCCCAGAGTTCAGACATACCGCCTTTGCCGAGCGCAGAGAGAGCACCTTGCTTAGCCATTTATTCCTCGAACTTGCCGCCAGCTGCTTCGATAGCCGCACGCGCACCTTTGGTGGCGCCGATTCCCTTTCCGATGGTGACAGCGCGAGTAACTTCGCCGGACAGCATGATTTTTACACGCTGAACGTTGACGTTAATTACGTTGGCATCTTTCAGGGACTGCACGGTGACGATGTCGCCTTCCACTTTAGCCAGCTCGGACAGACGCACTTCTGCGCGATCCATGGCCTTCAGGGAAACGAAACCGAACTTCGGCAGGCGACGATGCAGCGGCTGTTGACCGCCTTCAAAGCCTGGAGCAATGGTGCCACCGGAGCGGGAGGACTGACCTTTGTGACCACGGCCACCAGTCTTGCCCAAACCACTACCGATACCACGGCCCGGACGATGCTTTTCGCGACGGGAACCCGGCGCTGGACTCAGATCATTGAGTTTCATCGATTAACCCTCGACACGCAGCATGTAGTAAGCCTTGTTGATCATCCCGCGATTCTCGGGAGTATCCAGCACTTCTACAGTGTGACCGATGCGACGCAGACCCAGACCCTTAACGCACAGTTTGTGGTTAGGGATGCGGCCGGTCATGCTTTTGATCAGCGTTACTTTAACGGTAGCCATGATCAGAAGATCTCCTTGACGCTTTTGCCACGCTTGGCGGCAATGGATTCAGGAGACTGCATAGCCTTCAAACCTTTGAAAGTGGCGTGAACCACGTTTACCGGGTTAGTCGAGCCGTAGCACTTGGCCAGAACGTTCTGAACGCCAGCAACTTCGAGGACAGCACGCATAGCGCCGCCAGCGATGATACCGGTACCTTCAGAAGCAGGCTGCATGTACACCTTCGAAGCGCCATGGGCGGACTTCATTGCGTACTGCAGAGTGGTGCCGTTCAGATCAACCTGGATCATGTTGCGGCGAGCAGCTTCCATTGCCTTCTGGATCGCAGCAGGCACTTCACGCGACTTGCCACGGCCGAAGCCAACGCGCCCTTTACCATCACCAACCACGGTCAACGCGGTGAAAGTGAAGATACGGCCGCCTTTAACGGTTTTGGCTACGCGGTTAACTTGAACCAGCTTCTCGATGTAGCCTTCGTCGCGCTTTTGGTCGTTATTTGACATAACTTAGAACTCCAGCCCAGCTTCACGAGCAGCATCAGCCAGCGCCTTGACGCGACCGTGGTACTTGAAGCCAGAGCGGTCGAAAGCCACCTGCGAGACGCCAGCGGCTTTAGCACGCGTAGCGACCAGCTGGCCAACCTTAGTGGCCGCGTCGATGTTGCCAGTGGCGCCATCACGCAGTTCTTTATCCAAAGTCGAGGCACTTGCCAGGACTTTGTTGCCGTCGGCCGAAATGACCTGGGCGTAGATGTGCTGCGACGAGCGGAACACGCAGAGACGCACGACTTCGAGTTCGTGCATTTTCAGGCGTGCTTTGCGAGCGCGACGCAGTCGAGTAACTTTTTTGTCGGTCATTTGCTATGCCCTACTTCTTCTTGGCTTCTTTACGACGGACGACTTCGTCCGCGTAGCGCACACCTTTGCCTTTGTACGGCTCTGGTGGGCGGAAGTCGCGGATCTCGGCGGCCACTTGACCTACCAGCTGCTTATCGATACCCCGGATCAGGATATCGGTCTGGCTAGGAGTCTCAGCGGTGATGCCTTCCGGCAGTTCATAATCCACTGGGTGCGAGAAGCCAAGAGCCAGGTTCAGCACTGTGCCTTTTGCTTGCGCTTTGTAACCAACACCGACCAGCTGGAGCTTGCGCTCGAAGCCTTGGCTTACGCCTTGGACCATGTTGTTTACCAACGCACGAGTGGTACCAGCCATTGCGCGAGTTTGTTGATCGCCATTGCGAGCAGCGAAACGCAGCTCACCAGCTTCTTCAACGATCTCAACGGACGAATGGATGTTCAGTTCAAGAGTACCCTTGGCACCCTTCACCGAAAGCTGTTGGCCTGCGAATTTTACTTCGACACCGGCTGGCAGCTTAACGGGGTTCTTAGCGACGCGAGACATGCTTATCCCCCCTTAGAACACAGTGCAAAGAACTTCGCCGCCGACACCGGCAGCGCGCGCAGCACGATCCGTCATCACACCTTTGTTGGTGGAGACGATAGACACACCGAGACCGCCACGAACTTTTGGCAGATCATCGACGGACTTGTACTGACGCAGGCCTGGACGGCTAACGCGCTTCACTTCCTCGATGACCGGACGGCCTTCGAAGTACTTCAGCTCGATGGAAAGCAGTGGTTTGATTTCGCTGCTGATCTGATAACCCGCGATGTAACCTTCGTCCTTCAGGACTTTAGCTACAGCCACCTTCAACGTGGAAGACGGCATGCTTACGACGGACTTTTCAGCCATCTGGGCATTACGGATTCGAGTTAGCATGTCCGCTAACGGGTCCTGCATACTCATGGGCTAGACGCTCCTAATACAAAAAAATAAGCCTTGCGGCTACTACCTTCGCCGAGAAACTCCGCACGGAAAAAGCACGGGCTCAGGCGAGCCGGGTATTCTAGACACACCCCACAAATGAATCAAGCCCCAATAGGGGCTTGATTCAAGTTCAAGGTCACCGGCGGTCAGGATCTCGCGATCCCGAACACCGAGACTTTGACAGTGCTTACCAGCTGGCTTTAACCAAACCAGGTACGTCACCACGCATTGCCGCTTCACGCAGTTTGTTACGGCCAAGGCCGAACTTGCGGTAAACGCCGTGCGGACGACCGGTCAGGCGGCAGCGGTTACGCATGCGCGAAGCGCTTGCGTCACGCGGCTGCTTTTGCAGAGCTACTGTAGCTTCCCAACGCGCTTCTGGACTTGCGTTCAGATCAACGATGATAGCTTTCAGTGCTGCACGCTTTTTGGCGTACTTGGCAACCGTGAGCTGACGCTTCAGCTCGCGGTTTTTCATGCTCATCTTGGCCATTTTCCTACTCCAATCAGTTGCGGAACGGGAATTTGAAAGCACGCAACAGGGCGCGACCTTCATCATCGTTCTTGGCAGTGGTGGTCAGGGTAATGTCCAGACCGCGGAGAGCATCGATCTTGTCGTAGTCGATTTCCGGGAAGATGATCTGCTCTTTAACGCCCATGCTGTAGTTACCACGACCATCGAAGGACTTGGCATTCAGGCCGCGGAAGTCGCGAACCCGAGGCAGGGAGATCGACAGCAGACGATCCAGGAATTCGTACATACGCTCACGGCGCAGGGTCACTTTGACGCCGATTGGCCAACCTTCACGGACTTTAAAGCCAGCGATGGATTTCCGAGCGTAAGTCACAACGACTTTCTGGCCGGTGATCTTTTCCAGGTCAGCAACAGCGTGCTCGATGACTTTTTTGTCGCCGATCGCTTCGCCCAGACCCATGTTCAGGGTGATTTTGGTAACGCGCGGAACTTCCATCACGTTCGACAGCTTAAGTTCTTCCTTAAGCTTCGGTGCGATTTCCTTCCGGTAAATCTCTTTTAGTCGTGCCATGGTCTTCTACCTAGCAGTGTTCAAGCATCAACCGCTTTTTGGGTCGACTTGAAGACACGAATTTTCTTACCGTCTTCTACTTTGAAACCAACGCGATCAGCCTTGTTGGTTTCGCCGTTGAAAATGGCAACGTTGGAAGCGTGCAGTGGCGCTTCTTTCTCGACGATACCGCCTTGTACGCCCGACATCGGGTTTGGCTTGGTATGACGCTTAACCAGGTTCAGACCACCAATGACCAGACGGTCATCAGCGAGAACCTTAAGCACCTTACCGCGCTTACCTTTGTCTTTGCCGGCGATCACGATGATCTCGTCGTCACGACGAATCTTTTGCATGTCGGATCTCCTTACAGCACTTCTGGGGCGAGCGAGACGATCTTCATGAACTTCTCAGTACGAAGTTCACGGGTCACTGGCCCAAAGATACGGGTGCCGATCGGCTCTTGCTTGTTGTTCAGAAGAACAGCAGCGTTGCCATCAAAGCGGATAATGGAGCCGTCAGCACGGCGAACGCCGTGGCGAGTGCGGACTACAACAGCAGTCATCACTTGGCCTTTTTTCACTTTACCGCGAGGAATTGCTTCCTTCACGGTAACTTTGATGATGTCACCGATACCAGCGTAACGACGATGGGAGCCACCCAGCACCTTGATGCACATAACGCGGCGAGCGCCGCTGTTATCGGCCACATCGAGCATGGATTGAGTCTGAATCATATAATTTCTCCGACCCCTAGTCCTTAGACTTCCACAGCGCGTTCGAGAACATCAACCAGCGCCCAAGACTTGGTCTTGGCCAAAGGACGAGTTTCACGAATAGTGACTTTGTCGCCGATGTGGCACTGATTGGTTTCGTCGTGCGCGTGCAGCTTAGTCGAACGCTTAACGTATTTACCGTAGATCGGGTGCTTTACGCGACGCTCGATCAGAACGGTGATGGTCTTGTCCATTTTGTCGCTGACAACACGGCCAGTCAGCGTACGGACGGTTTTTTCGGCTTCAGCCATGATTACTTACCTGCCTGCTGTTTGAGCACAGTCTTCACGCGAGCGATGTCACGCTTAACTTGCCGGAGCAGGTGAGACTGCCCCAACTGGCCAGTTGCCTTCTGCATACGCAGATTGAACTGGTCGCGCAGCAGGCCGAGCAGTTGCTCGTTTAGCTGCGGCGCGTCTTTTTCACGAAGTTCATTCGCTTTCATCACATCACCGTCCGTTTAACAAAGGAGGTGGCGAGCGGCAGCTTTGCAGCAGCCAGGGCGAAAGCCTCACGCGCCAGCTCTTCAGAAACGCCCTCGATTTCATACAGGACTTTGCCTGGCTGAATCTGGGCAACCCAGTATTCCACGTTACCCTTACCTTTACCCATCCGAACTTCGAGTGGCTTTTTGGTTACAGGCTTGTCCGGGAACACACGGATCCAGATCTTGCCGCCACGTTTTACGTGACGGGTCAGAGCACGACGCGCTGACTCGATCTGACGAGCGGTGAGACGACCACGAGCAACAGACTTCAGCGCGAACTCGCCGAAGCTGACTTTGCTACCGCGCAATGCCAGACCACGGTTGTGGCCAGTCATCTGCTTGCGGAACTTCGTACGCTTTGGTTGCAACATTTGGCGTACCCCTTACTTAGCAGCTTTTTTACGAGGCGCTGGTGCTTGTGGCTTCAGCTCTTCTTGGCGACCACCAATTACTTCGCCTTTGAAGATCCAAACCTTTACACCGATCACACCGTAGGTGGTGTGAGCTTCGTAGTTGGCATAGTCGATGTCGGCACGCAGGGTGTGCAGTGGCACACGACCTTCGCGATACCATTCAGTACGTGCGATTTCAGCACCGCCGAGACGACCGCTCACTTGGATTTTGATGCCTTTGGCACCAATGCGCATGGCGTTCTGAACAGCGCGCTTCATAGCGCGACGGAACATTACGCGACGCTCCAGCTGCTGAGCTACGCTCTGCGCAACCAGCATACCGTCGAGTTCCGGCTTGCGGATCTCTTCGATATTGATGTGCACAGGCACACCCATTTGCTTGGTCAGGTCCTGACGCAGTTTCTCAACATCTTCACCTTTCTTCCCGATAACGATACCTGGACGAGCGGTGTGGATGGTGATACGTGCAGTTTGGGCCGGACGATGGATATCGATACGGCTTACGGACGCGCTTTTTAGTTTGTCTTGGAGATACTCGCGCACCTTCAGATCAGCGAACAAATAGTCCGCATAAGTCCGACCGTCTGCGTACCAGACGGAGGTGTGCTCCTTGACGATTCCCAGGCGAATGCCAATGGGATGTACTTTCTGACCCATCTCTTCGACTCCGTTACTTGTCAGCAACCTTGACAGTGATATGGCAAGACCGCTTGACGATGCGATCAGCACGGCCTTTGGCACGTGGCATGATGCGCTTCAGCGAACGCCCTTCGTTGACGAAAACGGTGCTGACTTTAAGGTCATCAACGTCTGCGCCTTCGTTATGCTCGGCGTTGGCTACGGCCGACTCCAGCACTTTCTTCATGATCTCGGCGGCTTTCTTACTGCTGAAAGCCAACAGGTTGAGCGCTTCGCCCACCTTCTTCCCGCGGATCTGGTCGGCGACCAAGCGGGCTTTCTGGGCGGAGATTCGAGCGCCCGACAACTTAGCGGCTACTTCCATTTCCTAACCCCTTAACGCTTGGCTTTCTTGTCAGCCACGTGCCCACGATATGTGCGGGTACCGGCGAACTCGCCCAGTTTGTGGCCGACCATGTCTTCGTTAACGAGAACTGGGACGTGTTGACGACCGTTGTGTACTGCGATGGTCAGACCGACCATTTGTGGCAGGATCATGGAACGGCGCGACCAGGTCTTAACTGGTTTGCGATCGTTCTTTTCCGCCGCCACTTCGATCTTCTTCAGTAGGTGAAGATCGATAAAAGGACCTTTTTTCAGAGAACGTGGCACTGTCGTATCCCTCTATTTACTTGCGACGACGGACGATCATTTTGTCGGTACGCTTATTACCACGAGTCTTCGCGCCCTTAGTCGGGAAGCCCCATGGCGATACCGGATGACGACCACCAGAGGTACGACCTTCACCACCACCATGTGGGTGGTCAACCGGGTTCATGGCAACACCACGAACGGTTGGGCGAACGCCACGCCAGCGTTTGGCACCAGCTTTACCCAGCGAACGCAGGCTGTGCTCGGAGTTCGAGACTTCGCCCAGGGTCGCGCGGCATTCAGCCAGCACTTTACGCATCTCACCAGAACGCAGACGCAGGGTCACGTAGACACCTTCACGAGCGATCAGCTGAGCCGAAGCACCAGCGGAACGAGCGATTTGCGCGCCTTTACCTGGCTTCAATTCGATGCCGTGTACGGTGCTACCAACTGGAATGTTACGCAGTTGCAGAGCGTTGCCCGGCTTGATCGGTGCCAGAGCACCTGCGATCAGCTGGTCACCAGCACTCACGCCTTTAGGGGCGATGATGTAGCGACGCTCGCCATCTGCGTACAGCAGCAGAGCGATGTGAGCAGTACGGTTTGGATCGTATTCGATACGCTCGACAGTGGCAGCGATGCCATCTTTGTCGTTGCGACGGAAATCGACCAGACGATAATGCTGCTTATGGCCACCACCGATGTGACGAGTGGTAATACGACCATTGTTGTTACGACCACCAGTCTTCGATTTTTTCTCGAGCAGCGGTGCGTGAGGAGCGCCTTTATGCAGCTCCTGGTTGACCACCTTGACCACAAAACGGCGGCCAGGGGAAGTCGGTTTGCATTTAACGATTGCCATGATGCACCCCTTCCTTACTCAGCACTGCTGCTGAAATCGAGATCTTGGCCTGGCTGAAGGGAGATAACCGCCTTCTTCCAGTCATTACGCTTGCCCAGACCGCGAGCAGTGCGCTTGCTCTTACCCAGAACATTCAGGGTAGTAACACGCTCTACTTTCACGCTGAACAGGCTTTCGACGGCCTTCTTGATTTCCAGCTTGGTTGCGTCAGTAGCAACCTTGAAAACGAACTGGCCTTTCTTGTCTGCCAGAACCGTAGCCTTCTCGGAAACGTGCGGGCCAAGCAGAACTTTAAATACGCGTTCCTGGTTCATCCCAGCAGCTCCTCGAATTTCTTCACGGCCGACACGGTGATCAACACCTTGTCGTATGCGATCAGACTAACTGGATCGGAACCTTGCACGTCACGTACATCAACGTGTGGCAGGTTGCGAGCAGCCAGGTACAGGTTCTGATCAACCACTTCAGACACGATCAAGACATCAGTCAGACCCATGCCAGTCAGCTTGTTCAGCAGATCTTTGGTCTTCGGTGCATCAACAGCGAAGTCCTGAACCACGACCAGACGATCAGTACGCACCAGCTCAGCAAGGATGGAACGCATTGCTGCGCGATACATCTTCTTGTTCAGCTTCTGGGTGTGATCCTGTGGACGAGCTGCGAATGTGGTACCGCCGCCACGCCAGATTGGGCTACGGATAGTACCGGCACGAGCACGGCCAGTACCTTTCTGACGCCATGGGCGCTTACCGCCACCACGAACGTCGGAACGGGTCTTTTGCTGCTTGCTACCTTGACGGCCGCCAGCCATGTAGGCCACGACTGCTTGGTGAACCAGCGTCTCGTTGAACTCGCCGCCAAATGTCAGTTCGGAAACTTCGATCGCTTGAGCGTCATTTACATTTAATTGCATGTCAGCTTCCCCTTAACCGCGAGCCTTGGCTGCTGGACGTACAACCAGGTTGCCGCCAGTAGCGCCAGGAACAGCGCCCTTGACCAACAACAGATTGCGTTCAGCGTCCACGCGCACTACTTCCAGGGACTGCACGGTCACGCGCTCAGCGCCCATATGACCGGACATTTTTTTGCCCTTGAATACACGACCAGGAGTCTGGCACTGGCCGATAGAGCCCGGGACGCGGTGGGATACGGAGTTACCGTGGGTGTTATCTTGCCCGCGGAAATTCCAACGCTTGATCGTACCCTGGAAGCCTTTACCTTTGGACTGACCGGTTACATCAACCAGTTGACCAGCAGCGAAGATTTCAGCGTTGATCAGATCGCCGGCCTGGTACTCGCCTTCTTCAAGACGGAATTCCATTACGGTACGACCAGCGGCAACGTTCGCTTTAGCGAAGTGGCCAGCTTGAGCAGCTGTAACACGCGAAGCACGACGCTCGCCGACAGTGACTTGCACTGCACGATAGCCATCGGTCTCTTCAGTTTTGAACTGGGTGACGCGATTCGGTTCGATCTCAATGACCGTGACCGGAATGGAGACACCTTCTTCGGTGAAAATACGGGTCATACCGCATTTACGACCGACTACACCAATAGTCATGTTGTAAACCTCATGAGTGTACGGGGCTTTCACCCGCTATGGCCGCCCATTTCAGAGCGTTACACGACTAAGACCGAGTCTTAGCCGAGGCTGATCTGCACTTCCACACCGGCCGCAAGATCAAGCTTCATAAGTGCATCAACGGTTTTATCCGTTGGCTGGACGATGTCCAGAACGCGCTTATGAGTACGGATCTCATACTGGTCACGCGCGTCTTTGTTGACGTGCGGGGAGACCAGAACGGTGAACCGCTCTTTACGGGTAGGCAGTGGAATTGGACCACGCACTTGAGCACCAGTACGTTTCGCGGTTTCCACGATTTCCTGGGTGGATTGGTCGATCAGGCGATGGTCAAAAGCCTTCAACCTGATACGGATTTGCTGATTTTGCATTGGATTTCAGACTCCGGCTGCTATTCCCACCGAGCGCACTGCGCCCGTTAAAAGGAGGCGCAATTCTATAGACGGGCCAACATAGTGTCAACCCAATAAAAAAGCCCCCGCAAGCGGGGGCTTTTTATCAAATCAACGATTACTCGATGATTTTGGCTACGACGCCAGCGCCGACGGTACGACCGCCTTCACGGATAGCGAAACGCAGACCGTCTTCCATTGCGATGGTCTTGATCAGGGTGACAACCATTTTGATGTTGTCGCCCGGCATTACCATTTCAACGCCTTCCGGCAGTTCGCAGTTACCGGTCACGTCAGTGGTCCGGAAGTAGAACTGTGGACGGTAGCCTTTGAAGAACGGAGTGTGACGACCGCCTTCTTCTTTGCTCAGAACGTACACTTCAGCTTCGAACTTGGTGTGCGGCTTAACCGAACCCGGCTTAACCAGAACCTGGCCACGCTCAACGTCGTCACGCTTGGTACCACGCAGCAGAACGCCGCAGTTCTCGCCAGCACGACCTTCGTCGAGCAGCTTACGGAACATTTCAACACCGGTGCAGGTGGTGACGGTAGTGTCACGCAGACCAACGATTTCCAGTGGATCCTGAACCTTGACGATACCGCGCTCGATACGACCAGTTACAACAGTACCGCGACCGGAGATCGAGAATACGTCTTCGATTGGCATCAGGAACGGCTTGTCGATAACGCGAACCGGATCCGGGATGTAGGTATCCAGAGTCTCAACCAACTTCTTGACGGCAGTGGTGCCCATCTCGTTGTCGTCTTGGCCGTTCAGAGCCATCAGAGCCGAACCAATGATGATCGGAGTGTCGTCACCCGGGAAGTCGTAAGTGCTCAGCAGATCGCGCACTTCCATCTCAACCAGTTCCAGCAGCTCAGCGTCGTCAACCATGTCAGCCTTGTTCAGGAAGACAACGATGTACGGAACGCCTACCTGACGGGACAGCAGGATGTGCTCACGGGTTTGCGGCATCGGACCATCAGCGGCCGAGCAAACCAGGATAGCGCCGTCCATCTGGGCAGCACCGGTGATCATGTTCTTCACATAGTCAGCGTGACCTGGGCAGTCAACGTGAGCGTAGTGACGGATCGCCGAGTTGTATTCAACGTGCGCGGTGTTGATGGTGATACCACGAGCCTTTTCTTCCGGAGCGCTGTCGATTTTGTCGAAAGCAACAACGGCCGAACCGAAAACTTCGGAGCAGACGCGAGTCAGAGCAGCAGTCAGAGTGGTTTTACCGTGGTCAACGTGACCGATGGTGCCAACGTTGACGTGCGGTAGGGAACGATCAAATTTTTCTTTAGCCACGACAATTAACTCCTTGCCTAAAGGGCTGAATCAGCCTTGTTTTTTGGTGACAGCTTCGACGATGTGCGCCGGAGCCGTATCATATTTTTTGAATTCCATAGAGTAGCTTGCGCGACCCTGAGACATGGAACGGACGTCGGTCGCATAACCGAACATCTCACCCAGCGGAACTTCAGCACGAATTACTTTGCCGGAGACCGTGTCTTCCATACCCAAGATCATGCCGCGACGACGATTCAAGTCGCCCATCACGTCACCCATATAGTCTTCAGGCGTAACAACCTCTACCGCCATGATCGGCTCAAGCAACACACCGCCACCTTTGGTAGCCAGTTGCTTGGTTGCCATGGAAGCAGCCACCTTGAACGCCATCTCGTTGGAGTCGACGTCGTGGTAAGAACCGTCAAACACGGTCGCCTTCAGGCCGATCAGCGGATAGCCGGCCACAACGCCGTTCTTCATCTGCTCTTCGATACCCTTCTGGATAGCCGGGATGTATTCCTTAGGAACCACACCACCAACCACTTCGTTCACGAATTGCAGACCTTCCTGACCTTCGTCAGCAGGAGCAAAACGGATCCAGCAATGACCGAACTGGCCACGACCGCCGGATTGACGAACGAACTTGCCTTCGATTTCGCAGTTCTTCGTGATCTTCTCACGATAGGAAACCTGAGGCTTACCGATGTTGGCTTCGACGTTGAACTCACGGCGCATCCGGTCAACCAGGATGTCCAGGTGCAACTCGCCCATGCCGGAGATGATCGTTTGACCAGTCTCTTCATCAGTCTTGACGCGGAAAGACGGGTCTTCCTGAGCAAGTTTGCCCAGAGCGATACCCATTTTTTCCTGGTCATCCTTGGTTTTAGGCTCAACGGCAACCGAAATAACCGGCTCCGGGAAGTCCATACGAACCAGGATGATCGGCTTATCAGCCGAGCACAGAGTGTCACCTGTGGTGACGTCCTTCATGCCGATCAGGGCCGCGATGTCACCAGCGCGCACTTCCTTGATCTCTTCACGGGTGTTTGCGTGCATTTGCACCATACGACCCACGCGCTCTTTCTTGCCTTTAACCGAGTTGATCACGCCGTCGCCGGAGCTCAACACGCCCGAGTAAACGCGAGCGAAGGTCAAAGTACCCACGAATGGGTCGGTAGCGATCTTGAACGCCAGAGCCGAGAACGGCTCGCTGTCGTCTGCGTGACGCTCCATTTCAACAGTCTCGTCATCCGGGTCGGTACCCTTGATGGCAGGAATGTCGACTGGTGCCGGCAGGTAGTCGATAACGGCGTCGAGAACCAGGGGAACACCCTTGTTCTTGAAGGAAGAACCGCAAACAGCCAGAACGATTTCGCCAGCGATAGTACGCTGACGCAGAGCGCCCTTGATTTCTGCGATGGTGAGCTCTTCACCCTCGAGATACTTGTTCATCAGCTCTTCGCTGGCTTCGGCCGCAGCCTCTACCATGTTGCTGCGCCACTCTTCAGCCAGCTCCTGCAGTTCTGCAGGGATCGCTTCGCGACGAGGAGCCATACCTTTGTCAGCGTCGTCCCAGTAGACCGCTTCCATGCTGATCAGATCGATCTGACCCTGGAAGTTGTCTTCGGAACCGATAGCCAACTGGATTGGCACTGGAGTGTGACCCAGACGCTTTTTGATCTGATCAACGACACGCAGGAAGTTCGCGCCAGCACGGTCCATCTTGTTTACGTAAACAAGACGCGGAACGCCGTACTTGTTGGCTTGACGCCATACGGTTTCCGACTGAGGCTCAACACCCGAAGTACCGCAGAACACAACGACCGCGCCGTCGAGTACGCGCAGGGAGCGCTCTACTTCGATGGTGAAGTCAACGTGGCCCGGGGTATCGATGATGTTGAAGCGATACTTGTCGAACTGCTTGGTAGAACCCGACCAGAAGGCCGTGGTTGCAGCGGAGGTGATAGTAATACCACGCTCCTGCTCCTGCACCATCCAGTCCATGGTCGCGGCGCCGTCATGCACCTCGCCCATTTTGTGGTTTACGCCAGTGTAAAAAAGGACGCGCTCAGTGGTGGTGGTTTTACCAGCATCCACGTGAGCAACGATACCGATGTTACGGTAGCGGTTAATCGGAGTAGTACGAGCCATAAAGCCCTCGCAAAATTAGTGACGCTAAAATTAGAAGCGGTAGTGCGAGAAAGCTTTGTTAGCTTCAGCCATACGGTGCACGTCTTCACGCTTCTTAACTGCAGCACCTTTACCTTCAGCAGCGTCCAACAGTTCGCCAGCCAAACGCAGAGCCATAGACTTCTCGCCGCGCTTACGGGCGTAGTCTACCAACCAGCGCATTGCCAGGGCGTTACGACGGGACGGACGAACTTCGACCGGAACCTGGTAAGTAGCACCGCCTACACGGCGCGACTTCACTTCGACCAGCGGAGCGATGGCGTCGAGAGCTTTCTCGAAGATTTCCAGGGGGTCGCTGTTCTTGCGCTCTTTAACCTTTTCCAGCGCGCCATAAACGATACGCTCGGCAACGGCTTTCTTGCCGCTTTCCATCACGTGGTTCATGAACTTGGCCAGGATCTGGCTTCCGTATTTTGGATCGTCAAGCACTTCGCGCTTGGCTGCTACGCGTCTTCTTGGCATGGATAAGCCCTCAAACGGTCTTCAGGTTCGCTCGGAATCGGTGCCCTTTCGGGACGCCTCCGACCTTACTCTTATCGACTCAGAAAAATAGATAATTCAGTTTTTACAAAAAGCCGCTACTACTTAGGCTTCTTGGTACCGTACTTCGAACGACCCTGGTTACGACCTTTAACGCCGGAAGTATCCAAAGAACCGCGTACGGTGTGGTAACGAACACCTGGCAAGTCTTTTACACGACCGCCGCGGATCAGTACCACGCTGTGCTCTTGCAGGTTGTGGCCTTCACCGCCGATGTACGAGGAAACCTCGAAACCGTTGGTCAGGCGCACACGGCATACTTTACGCAGTGCCGAGTTAGGTTTTTTCGGCGTGGTGGTATACACACGGGTGCATACGCCACGACGTTGCGGGCAGTTCTGCAGCGCAGGCACGTCGGATTTCTCGACGATACGCTTACGCGGCTGACGTACCAGCTGGTTGATAGTTGCCATCTACTAGCTCCACTGTTGTCTTGCGACGCTATTGTCTTGCAAGAAAAGCAAAATGGCAGGAACGAATTCCCGCCAAATTTAGGGGTACAAGAGTCTAAAGAGGATCTTGTCCCCAGTCAAGGCAAGGCCCCGACCTCCCCGCTCATCCAGCCTCGACAAATTGTCTCGATTCGATGAGCGGGGCCGCCAGGGCCCCACACTTATTTATCGCAGAACTCAGTTACCGCTCGAGTTCAGCGCTTCGGTCAGTGCAGCTTCCACTTCACTGGCGCTTACGCGCAACGGTTTGTCAGCATCACGGCGGCGCTTGCGCTCGCTGTGGTAAGCCAGACCGGTACCTGCCGGGATCAAACGACCCACGACCACGTTTTCTTTCAGGCCGCGCAGGTAATCGCGCTTGCCGGTTACCGCCGCTTCGGTCAGTACGCGAGTGGTCTCTTGGAAAGAGGCCGCCGAGATGAACGATTCGGTGGACAACGACGCCTTGGTGATACCCAGCAGAACGCGAGTGAACTTGGAAACGAACTTGTCGTCGCCAGCCAAACGCTCGTTCTCTACCAGGACGTGAGTCAATTCCATCTGGTCGCCCTTGATGAAAGTGGAATCGCCGGATTCAGCGATTTCAACTTTACGCAGCATCTGACGCAGGATGGTCTCGATGTGCTTGTCGTTGATCTTCACGCCTTGCAGACGGTAAACGTCCTGGATCTCGTTAACAATGTACTTGGCCAGCGCACTCACACCCAGCAGACGCAGGATATCGTGTGGATCGCTTGGACCGTCGGAGATAACTTCGCCGCGGTTCACTTGTTCGCCTTCGAAGACGTTCAGGTGACGCCACTTCGGAATCAGCTCTTCATACGGATCGCTACCGTCGTTCGGGGTAATGACCAGACGGCGCTTGCCTTTGGTCTCTTTACCGAACGCGATAGTGCCGCTGACTTCAGCCAGAATCGAGGCTTCTTTCGGACGACGAGCTTCGAACAAGTCGGCAACACGCGGCAGACCACCAGTGATGTCACGGGTTTTCGAAGTCTCTTGCGGAATACGAGCGATAACATCACCGATCGCGATTTTCGCACCGTCCGCCACACCGACCAGGGCGTTGGCAGGCAGGAAGTACTGAGCAATTACGTCGGTACCCGGCAGCAGGAGATCCTTGCCATTGTCATCAACCATCTTCACAGCAGGACGGATATCTTTACCGGCAGCTGGACGGTCTTTGGCGTCGAGTACTTCAATGTTGGTCATACCGGTCAATTCGTCAGTCTGACGCTTGATCGTGATGCCTTCTTCCATGCCCACGTAGGTCACGGTACCTTTCATTTCGGTAACGATTGGGTGAGTGTGCGGATCCCACTTGGCCACGATTGCGCCAGCGTCGACCTTGTCACCTTCTTTAATCGAAATCACAGCACCGTACGGCAGCTTGTAGCGCTCGCGCTCACGACCGTAGTCATCAGCGATTGCCAGCTCACCGGAACGGGACACAGCGACCAGGCAACCATCCACTCGCTCAACGTGTTTCAGGTTGTGCAGACGGACGGTACCGCCATTCTTCACCTGAACGCTGTCAGCTGCGGAGGTCCGGCTTGCCGCACCACCGATGTGGAACGTACGCATTGTCAGCTGGGTACCCGGCTCACCGATCGACTGGGCAGCGATAACGCCGACAGCTTCACCGATGTTCACCTGGTGACCACGAGCCAGGTCACGGCCGTAGCACTTGGCGCAAATACCATAACGGGTTTCGCAGCTGATCGGCGAACGCACGATCACTTCGTCGATGCTGTTCAGCTCGATGAATTCAACCCACTTCTCGTCTACCAAAGTGCCGGCAGGAACGATGATTTCTTCGGAACCTGGCTTGAATACGTCACGGGCGATAACACGACCCAATACGCGCTCACCCAACGGCTCTACAACGTCACCGCCTTCAATGTGCGGAGTCATCAGCAGACCGTGTTCGGTACCGCAATCGATCTCGGTTACAACCAGATCCTGCGCCACGTCTACCAGACGACGAGTCAGGTAACCGGAGTTCGCAGTTTTCAACGCGGTATCCGCCAGACCTTTACGAGCACCGTGAGTGGAGATGAAGTACTGAAGTACGCTCAAACCTTCACGGAAGTTCGCAGTAATCGGCGTTTCAATGATGGAACCGTCCGGCTTGGCCATCAGACCACGCATACCGGCGAGCTGACGGATCTGCGCAGCAGAACCCCGTGCGCCCGAGTCGGCCATCATGTACATCGAGTTGAAAGACTCCTGGTCGACTTCGACGCCATGACGGTCGATGACTTTCTCTTTCGAGAGGTTGGCCATCATCGCCTTGGAAACTTCGTCGTTCGCCTTGGACCAAAGGTCGATCACTTTGTTGTACTTCTCGCCCTGGGTTACCAGGCCGGAGGCGTACTGACTTTCGATCTCTTTCACTTCATCGGTGGCAGCACTGATGATGCGGGCTTTTTCATCCGGGATAACGAAGTCGTTAACACCGATGGAAACGCCGGAAATGGTCGAATAGGCAAAGCCGGTGTACATCAACTGGTCAGCGAAGATCACGGTCTCTTTCAAACCAACCACGCGGTAGCATTGGTTGATCAGCTTGGAGATCGCCTTTTTCTTCATTGGCAGGTTGACGACATCGTACGACAGACCTTTTGGCACAACCTGGAACAACAGCGCACGGCCGACAGTGGTGTCGACGATACGGGTGTTGCTCACGCTGCCACCGTCACGGTCGTTGACGGTTTCGTTGATCCGCACTTTAACCTTGGCGTGCAGTGCGGCTTCGCCGGCACGGAACACACGGTCAACTTCTTGCAGATCCGCGAACACACGACCTTCGCCTTTGGCGTTGATCGCTTCACGAGTCATGTAGTACAGACCCAATACAACGTCCTGCGACGGAACGATGATTGGCTCACCGTTGGCTGGCGACAGAATGTTGTTGGTCGACATCATCAACGCGCGCGCTTCCAACTGGGCTTCCAGTGTCAGCGGTACGTGCACGGCCATTTGGTCGCCGTCGAAGTCGGCGTTGTACGCGGCGCAGACCAGCGGGTGCAGCTGGATAGCTTTACCTTCGATCAGAACCGGTTCAAATGCCTGGATACCCAGACGGTGAAGGGTCGGTGCACGGTTGAGAAGCACTGGGTGTTCGCGGATAACTTCAGCGAGAACGTCCCAAACTTCCGGCAGCTCGCGCTCAACCATCTTCTTGGCAGCTTTGATGGTGGTCGCGAGACCACGCATTTCCAGCTTGCCGAAAATGAACGGTTTGAACAGCTCGAGAGCCATTTTCTTCGGCAGACCGCACTGGTGCAGACGCAGGGTCGGACCTACGGTAATTACCGAACGACCGGAGTAGTCAACACGCTTACCGAGCAAGTTCTGACGGAAACGACCTTGTTTACCCTTGATCATGTCAGCCAGGGATTTCAGAGGACGCTTGTTGGAACCGGTGATAGCGCGACCACGACGACCGTTATCGAGCAAGGCGTCGACGGCTTCCTGCAACATACGCTTTTCGTTGCGCACGATGATGTCCGGAGCGGACAGATCAAGCAGGCGCTTCAAGCGGTTGTTACGGTTGATCACTCGACGATACAGATCGTTGAGGTCGGAAGTCGCGAAACGACCGCCATCCAATGGGACCAGTGGACGCAGATCTGGCGGCAGCACCGGCAGAACGGTCAGCACCATCCACTCTGGCAAGTTGCCGGAACCCTGGAAGGCTTCCATCAACTTCAGACGCTTGGACAGCTTCTTGATTTTGGTTTCAGAGTTGGTTTGCGGAATTTCTTCACGCAGACGGCCAATCTCGTGTTCCAGGTCGATAGCGTGCAGCAGCTCACGGACAGCCTCGGCACCCATGCGGGCATCGAAATCGTCGCCGAACTCTTCCAGCGCTTCGAAGTACTGCTCGTCGTTGAGCAGCTGACCTTTTTCAAGGGTGGTCATGCCTGGATCGATAACGACATAGCTCTCGAAGTAGAGAACGCGCTCGATGTCACGCAGGGTCATGTCCATCAGCAAGCCGATACGGGACGGCAGCGATTTCAGGAACCAGATGTGGGCAACTGGCGAGGCCAGTTCGATGTGCGCCATGCGCTCACGACGAACTTTAGCCAGCGCGACTTCAACGCCGCACTTCTCGCAGATCACACCACGGTGCTTCAAGCGCTTGTACTTACCGCACAGGCACTCGTAATCCTTTACCGGGCCAAAGATCTTGGCGCAGAACAGGCCGTCACGCTCAGGTTTGAACGTACGGTAGTTGATGGTTTCCGGCTTTTTAACTTCACCGAACGACCACGAACGGATCATCTCAGGCGATGCCAATCCGATACGGATGGCGTCGAACTCTTCGACTTGACCCTGGTTTTTCAGCAAATTCAGTAGGTCTTTCAAGGCCTTTCCTCCTGGCGGAGCAGAGAGCGGGCAATCCTGCCCCGCTCTCATTCGCGTCACGTGTTATTCGGTTTCCAGATCGATATCGATGCCGAGGGAACGAATTTCCTTGATCAACACGTTGAAGGACTCGGGCATGCCCGGCTCCATACGGTGATCGCCGTCCACGATGTTTTTGTACATCTTGGTCCGACCGTTCACATCGTCCGACTTCACTGTGAGCATTTCTTGCAGAGTGTATGCAGCACCGTATGCTTCCAGTGCCCAGACCTCCATCTCCCCGAAACGCTGACCACCGAACTGCGCCTTACCACCCAGCGGCTGCTGGGTAACCAGGCTGTACGAACCGGTAGAACGAGCGTGCATCTTGTCGTCTACCAAGTGGTTCAGCTTCAGCATGTACATGTAGCCAACGGTAACCGGGCGCTCGAACTTGTTGCCGGTACGGCCGTCGGTCAGCTGCATCTGGCCGCTTTCTGGCAGGTCTGCCAGTTTCAGCATGGCCTTGATTTCGCTTTCCTTGGCACCGTCGAACACCGGAGTGGCCATCGGTACGCCGCCGCGCAGGTTCTTCGCCAGATCCATGATTTCCTGGTCGGAGAAGTCATCGAGGCTTTCCTGACGACCGCCGATCTCGTTATAGATCTCGTGCAGGAATTTACGCATCTCGGCAACTTTACGCTGCTCTTCGATCATCCGGTTGATCTTCTCGCCCAGACCTTTGGCCGCGAGGCCCAGGTGGGTTTCAAGGATCTGACCAACGTTCATACGCGAAGGTACGCCCAACGGGTTGAGGACGACGTCGACCGGGGTGCCATTGGCATCGTGCGGCATGTCTTCAACCGGCATGATCACGGAGACCACACCTTTGTTACCGTGACGACCGGCCATCTTGTCGCCCGGCTGGATGCGGCGACGGATTGCCAGGTAAACCTTGACGATTTTCAGCACGCCTGGAGCCAGGTCATCGCCCTGCTGCAGTTTGCGCTTCTTGTCTTCGAACTTGTCGTCCAACAGACGGCGGCGATCAACGATATAGGCCTGAGCCTTCTCGAGCTGCTCGTTCAGAGCATCTTCAGCCATGCGCAGTTTGAACCACTGGCCGTGCTCAAGACCGTCGAGTACTTCGTCGGTGATTTCCTGACCTTTCTTCAGACCGGCGCCGCCTTCGGCTTTGTGGCCGACCAGAGCGGAACGCAGACGTTCGAAAGTAGCGCCTTCAACGATACGGAACTCTTCGTTCAGGTCCTTGCGGATCTCGTCGAGTTGAGTCTTCTCGATCGACAGAGCACGAGCATCACGCTCAACGCCGTCACGGGTGAAGACCTGTACGTCGATGACAGTACCCTTGGTACCGGTAGGTACGCGCAGGGAAGTGTCTTTAACGTCGCTGGCTTTTTCACCGAAGATCGCACGCAACAGCTTCTCTTCTGGAGTCAGTTGAGTCTCGCCTTTCGGAGTGACCTTACCGACCAGAATGTCGCCTGCGCCAACTTCAGCACCTACGTAAACGATACCGGCTTCGTCCAGCTTGTTCAGTGCAGCTTCACCCACGTTCGGGATGTCTGCAGTGATTTCCTCTGGCCCAAGCTTGGTATCACGCGCCACACAGGTCAGTTCCTGAATGTGGATCGTGGTGAAGCGGTCTTCTTGAACGACTCGTTCCGACAGGCAGATGGAGTCTTCGAAGTTGTAACCGTTCCAGGCCATGAACGCGATGCGCATGTTCTGACCCAGTGCCAGCTCACCCATGTCGGTGGACGGACCGTCGGCCATGATGTCGCTACGCTGAACCCGATCACCCTTGCTCACCAGCGGACGCTGGTTGATGCAGGTGTTCTGGTTGGAGCGGGTGTACTTGGTCAGGTTGTAGATGTCGACACCAGCTTCGCCAGTTTCAACTTCGTCATCCGCAACACGAACCACGATACGGCTGGCATCAACGGAATCAATCACGCCGCCACGACGAGCCACGACGCAAACACCGGAGTCGCGAGCCACGTTACGTTCCATACCGGTACCTACCAGCGGCTTGTCAGCGCGCAGGGTTGGTACAGCTTGACGCTGCATGTTCGAACCCATCAACGCACGGTTGGCGTCATCGTGCTCGAGGAACGGGATCAGCGACGCAGCAACCGAAACTACCTGCTTCGGCGATACGTCCATCAAGGTGACGTCTTCCGGCGCCTTGACGGTGAACTCGTTCAAATGACGAACAGCTACCAGTTCGTCGATCAGCATTTTCTTGTCGTTCATCGTGGCCGAAGCCTGAGCGATCACGTGATCAGCTTCTTCGATGGCGGACAGGAACACGATCTCGTCGGTGACCAGAGCGTCTTTCACCACGCGGTACGGGCTCTCGAGGAAGCCGTACTGGTTGGTGCGCGCATAGGCGGCCAGGGAGTTGATCAGACCGATGTTCGGACCTTCCGGCGTTTCAATCGGGCATACACGACCATAGTGAGTCGGGTGTACGTCACGAACTTCAAAGCCAGCACGCTCACGAGTCAGACCGCCAGGGCCGAGTGCAGAGACACGACGCTTGTGGGTGATCTCGGACAGTGGGTTGTTCTGGTCCATGAACTGGGACAGCTGGCTGGAACCGAAGAACTCTTTCACCGCCGCAGCCACTGGCTTGGCGTTGATCAGGTCTTGCGGCATCAGGCCTTCGCTTTCAGCCATCGACAGACGCTCTTTGACCGCACGCTCAACACGTACCAGGCCAACGCGGAACTGGTTCTCGGCCATTTCGCCTACACAGCGAACACGACGGTTACCCAGGTGGTCGATGTCATCGACAATGCCTTTACCGTTACGGATGTCGACCAGAGTCTTCAGTACCGCGACGATATCTTCTTTGCACAACACGCCCGAACCTTCGATCTCGGTACGACCGATACGACGGTTGAACTTCATCCGGCCGACCGCAGACAGGTCATAGCGCTCAGGGCTGAAGAACAGGTTGTTGAACAGAGTCTCGGCAGCGTCTTTGGTTGGCGGCTCGCCTGGACGCATCATGCGATAGATCTCGACCAGCGCTTCCAATTGGTTGCTGGTGGAGTCGATCTTCAATGTGTCGGAGACGAACGGGCCACAGTCGATATCGTTGGTGTACAGAGTTTCGATGCGAACAACCTGAGACTTGGCGATTTTCGCCAGGATCTCGGTGTTCAGCTCGGTGTTGCACTCTGCCAGGATTTCGCCGGTTGCCGGATGCACGATGACCTTGGCGGTGGTGCGACCCAGGACGTAGTCCAGAGGCACTTCCAGAGCCTTGATACCGGCTTTTTCGATCTGGTTGATGTGGCGCGCGGTAATACGGCGGCCTTGCTCAACGATGACCTTGCCCTTCTCGTCCTGGATGTCCAGAACGGCAATCTCACCACGCAGGCGCTGAGGCACCAGTTCCAGGCTGAGGTTTTCACCTTGCACGTGGAAGACGTTGGTGGTGTAGAACGCATCGAGCACTTCTTCAGTGGTGTAACCGAGCGCGCGCAGCAGTACCGATGCAGGCAGCTTGCGACGACGGTCGATACGCACGAATACGCAGTCTTTCGGGTCGAACTCGAAGTCCAGCCACGAACCGCGGTAAGGAATGATCCGCGCGGAGTACAGCAGTTTGCCGGAGCTGTGCGTCTTGCCACGATCGTGGTCGAAGAACACGCCCGGGGAACGGTGCAGCTGGGAAACGATTACACGCTCGGTACCGTTGATTACGAAGGTACCATTCTCAGTCATCAGGGGGATTTCACCCATGTAGACTTCTTGCTCTTTAATGTCCTTGATCGCTTTGTTCGACGATTCTTTGTCGAAAATGATCAGGCGCACTTTTACCCGCAAAGGTACGGCGTAAGTTACACCGCGCAATACGCATTCTTTGACATCAAATGCCGGTTCGCCCAGGCGATAACCGACGTACTCCAGCGCAGCATTGCCGGAGTAGCTGATGATCGGGAAAACGGATTTGAAGGCCGCATGCAGGCCCACGTCGCGGAACTGATCTTTAGTCGCTCCCGCTTGCAAGAATTCACGATACGAATCCAGCTGGATGGCCAGGAGGTACGGCACATCCATGACGTCCGGCAACTTGCTAAAGTCCTTGCGGATACGTTTTTTCTCAGTATATGAGTAAGCCATCAGCGTTCCCCAGCTTGGTCACCTGCTTGTTTGGCCCCTCCCGACGGGAGCAGCCAGAAAATCGTGCAAACCCCATGGTTTGCGCCACCGCATCGGGTGGTTACAGCTCGTTATCAACACCGACCCAGTCGGCTGCCAATAACGGAAAAAGGCCGGTGGCAAGAGCCACCAGCCATCAGCCTTTCGCTTAACGCTCGGGCTGGAGACGCAAAGTCGATGCTTACTTCAGCTCGACTTTAGCGCCTGCTTCTTCCAGAGTGGCTTTGGCTTTGTCAGCTGCGTCTTTGGTAACAGCTTCCAGAACCATGCCAGGAGCGCCGTCAACTACAGCCTTGGCTTCTTTCAGGCCCAGACCGGTCAGTTCACGTACAGCCTTGATCACGTTAACTTTCTTCTCGCCAGCTTCCAGCAGCATGACGTTGAATTCGGTTTGCTCTTCAGCAACGGCAGCAGCAACGGCAGGACCTGCCGAAGCAGCAGCAGCGGTAACGCCGAATTTTTCTTCGAAAGCTTTGATCAGCTCAACAACCTGGATAACCGACATTTCAGCTACGGCGTTGAGGATATCGTCTTGAGAGATAGACATGACTCTAATTCCTGATTTGGGGACGGCCTACGCGACCATCGAAATAAACAAAAAAGCGCGAAAGGAAGTGCTCAGCCTTAGGCTGCAACAGCTTCTTTTTGGTCGCGAATAGCCGCCAGAGTACGAGCCAACTTGCTGGTAGCGCCTTGAATCACGCTCATCAGCTGGGAGATTGCTTCGTCACGGGTCGGCAGAGTTGCCAGTACGTCGATCTGATTAGCTGCGAGGAACTTGCCCTCGAACGCAGCTGCCTTGATCTCGAACTTATCCTGACCTTTGGCGAACTCCTTGAACAAACGGGCAGCAGCGCCAGGATGTTGGTTGGAGAACGCGATCAAGGTCGGGCCGGTGAACACGTCGTTGAGAACACTGTATTCAGTGTCAGCAACTGCGCGCTTGAGCAGGGTGTTACGTACAACACGTACGTAAACGCCAGCTTCACGAGCCTCTTTACGGAGTCCGGTCATAGCGCCTACTGTTACGCCACGGGCATCAGCCACGACAGCGGACAGAGCAGCTTTGGCAGCCTCGTTGACTTCAGCGACGATGGCCTTCTTGTCTTCGAGTTTAATTGCCACGGGTTTAACTCCTGCTTGTTACCGTTTCATCCAGCCGAAGCCGGATGTCGTTTTGGTGTCTGATTCGGTAAGGAACCGGGAGCACCATCTGCGTAGGCTTGAGGTTTAAGACTTGCGTCGCCTACGGTCTTGGATAGCCCCCGCCAGGCAGGGACCCCAATTTTTTTCAATTGGCACGATCACTCGCGCCAATTTGTGTCTTATGCGTCGAGCGAACCTTGGTCGATGACCAGACCTGGGCCCATAGTGGTGCTCAAGGTAACGCGCTTGACGTAGATACCTTTCGAAGAAGCTGGCTTGATACGCTTCAGATCAGCGATCAGGGCTTCAACGTTTTCCTTCAGCTTGACGGCGTCGAAACCGACCTTGCCAACGGAAGTGTGGATGATGCCGTTTTTGTCGGTGCGATAACGAACCTGACCAGCTTTTGCGTTTTTAACCGCGGTAGCTACGTCTGGAGTTACGGTGCCGACTTTAGGGTTAGGCATCAGGCCACGTGGACCGAGGATCTGACCCAACTGACCTACAACGCGCATTGCATCCGGAGAAGCAATAACTACGTCATAGTTCAGGTCGCCGCCTTTCATTTCGGCAGCCAGGTCGTCCATGCCTACGCGATCAGCGCCGGCAGCCAGAGCAGCTTCAGCTGCTGGGCCCTGGGTGAACACAGCAACGCGAACGGTCTTGCCAGTGCCGTGTGGCAGCACAGTAGCGCTACGAACAACCTGGTCAGATTTGCGCGGGTCAACACCCAGGTTCACAGCAACGTCGAACGACTCGCTGAACTTGACAGTCGACAGCTCAGCCAGCAGAACAGCGGCGTCTACAAAATTGTAGGCCTTGCCCGCTTCGATTTTGCCGGCGATAGCCTTTTGGCGCTTGGTCAGCTTAGCCATTACACACCCTCCACGTTAAGGCCCATGCTACGAGCAGAACCGGCGATAGTACGCACGGCTGCTTCCATATCAGCTGCAGTCAGATCCGCGTTTTTGGTTTTCGCGATCTCTTCCAGCTGAGCACGAGTTACAGTGCCAACCTTAACGGTGTTTGGACGAGCGGAACCGCTAGTCAAACCAGCAGCCTTCTTCAGCAGAACCGAAGCCGGGGTGCTTTTAGTTTCGAAAGTGAAGCTACGGTCGCTGTAGACAGTGATGATCACTGGAGTCGGCAGACCTGGCTCAATACCCTGAGTACGGGCGTTGAAAGCCTTGCAGAATTCCATGATGTTTACGCCGTGCTGACCCAGAGCAGGACCAACAGGTGGGCTTGGGTTAGCCTGAGCGGCTTTCACTTGCAGCTTGATGTAAGCGGTAATCTTCTTGGCCATGAGGCACTCCAATTACGGGTTCGAACGCCTCGAGAGGCTCCCCGGTTACTTGCGCGTTTATCCCAGTGACGACAAAACCCCACAGCCTAGGGCTGCGGGGTTGGGATGCTTGTCCGGCTAGACCTTTTCGACCTGGCTGAACTCTAGCTCTACCGGAGTAGAGCGACCGAAAATGAGCACAGCGACCTGGATCCGGCTCTTTTCGTAGTTAACTTCTTCGACCGTGCCGTTGAAATCAGCGAACGGACCGTCGGTAACACGAACCACTTCACCCGGCTCGAACAATGTCTTCGGCTTCGGCTTGTCGCTACCATCAGCAACGCGACGCAGAATTGCTTCTGCCTCTTTATCAGTGATCGGCGCCGGCTTATCAGCAGTACCGCCGATGAAGCCCATCACCCGAGGAGTGTCCTTGACCAAGTGCCAAGTACCCTCGTTCATATCCATCTGGACCAGCACATAGCCAGGGAAGAACTTACGCTCGCTTTTGCGCTTCTGGCCATTACGCATTTCAACCACTTCTTCAGTGGGAACCAGAATTTCGCCGAAGCCATCTTCCATGCCAGCCAGCTTTACACGCTCTACCAACGAGCGCATGACATGCTTCTCGTAACCCGAGTAAGCATGCACAACATACCAACGCTTAGCCACGGGACACCCTTAGCCAACAATCAAGGAAACAAGCCAGCCGAGCAGGGAATCAAGCCCCCACAACAGCAACGCCATAACCAGAACAACAGCCACCACAATCAGGGTGGTCTGCGTGGTTTCTTGGCGAGTTGGCCACACGACTTTTCGAATCTCGGTGCGAGCTTCCTTAACCAGTACAAAGAAAGACTTGCCCTTGACCGTCTGCAGGCCTACAAAGGCAGCTACAGCAGCAATAACAAGCAAAGCGAGCACACGGTACAGGATCGGCGCAGCATGGTAATACTGATTGCCGACAACGCCAACAACCACCAAGGTGACTACTACAAGCCACTTGAGCAGATCGAAGCGAGAGCCTTGAGCTTCAGCTTTAGGAGTCATCTATGAAGATCCTGTGAAAAGAAAGCCAGACACACCAAGTGAATCTGGCAGGTCAGGAGGGAATCGAACCCCCAACCTACGGTTTTGGAGACCGTCGCTCTGCCAATTGAGCTACTGACCTAAAACAAAATCAGGCCGACCATTATGCCGGCCCGAAAAAGACATTACAACAATTTACTCGATGATTTTGGCTACGACGCCAGCGCCGACGGTACGACCGCCTTCACGGATAGCGAAACGCAGGCCATCTTCCATCGCGATGGTTTTGATCAGGGTAACAGTCATCTGAATGTTATCGCCTGGCATTACCATTTCAACGCCTTCTGGCAGCTCGCAGTTACCAGTCACGTCAGTAGTACGGAAGTAGAACTGTGGACGGTAGCCTTTGAAGAACGGAGTGTGACGACCACCTTCTTCCTTGCTCAGAACGTAAACTTCTGCGGTGAACTTGGTGTGCGGCTTAACCGAACCCGGCTTAACCAGAACCTGACCACGCTCAACGTCGTCACGCTTGGTGCCACGCAGCAGCACGCCACAGTTCTCGCCAGCACGACCTTCGTCGAGCAGCTTGCGGAACATTTCAACGCCGGTGCAGGTGGTGACGGCAGTGTCACGCAGACCAACGATTTCCAGCGGATCTTGAACGCGAACGATACCGCGCTCGATACGACCAGTCACAACAGTACCGCGACCCGAGATCGAGAATACGTCTTCGATTGGCATCAGGAATGGCTTGTCGGTCAGACGAACTGGTTCCGGGATGTAGCTATCCAGAGTTTCAACCAGTTTACGAACAGCAGTGGTGCCCATTTCGTTTTCGTCGTTGCCTTCCAGAGCCATACGAGCAGAACCGATGATGATCGGAGTGTCGTCACCCGGGAAATCGTAAGTGCTCAGCAGATCGCGCACTTCCATCTCAACCAGTTCCAGCAGCTCAGCGTCGTCTACCAGGTCAGCCTTGTTCAGGAAAACCACGATGTACGGAACGCCTACCTGACGGGACAGCAGGATGTGCTCACGGGTTTGCGGCATCGGACCATCAGCGGCCGAGCAAACCAAGATAGCGCCGTCCATCTGAGCAGCACCGGTGATCATGTTCTTCACATAGTCAGCGTGACCTGGGCAGTCAACGTGAGCGTAGTGACGGATCTTCGAGTTGTACTCAACGTGTGCGGTGTTGATGGTGATACCGCGAGCTTTCTCTTCTGGTGCGCTGTCGATCTTGTCGAAGTCAACACGAGCCGAGCCGAAAACTTCGGAGCAGACGCGAGTCAGAGCAGCAGTCAGAGTGGTTTTACCGTGGTCAACGTGACCGATGGTACCAACGTTGACATGCGGCAGGGAACGATCGAACTTTTCCTTAGCCATCGAAATAACCCCCAGCAGAAGAATTAAGCAAGCAATACCGACCATTAAAACAAAGGCAGATATTTTCATATCTGCCTTGTTATATGGAGCTCTTGAGCGGATTTGAACCGCTGACCTCACCCTTACCAAGGGTGTGCTCTACCAACTGAGCTACAAGAGCGAAACACTTTGCACAACCTGAAAACTTGGAGCGGGTAGCGGGAATCGAACCCGCATCATCAGCTTGGAAGGCTGAGGTTCTACCACTAAACTATACCCGCGTAAGCTTGCAGCTCACGCTAAAAATGGTGGAGGGGGAAGGATTCGAACCTTCGAAGTCGTAGACGTCAGATTTACAGTCTGATCCCTTTGGCCGCTCGGGAACCCCTCCTAAGCGAGCCGGCATTCTATATCATGCCAGCCTTCTGTCAAGCATTTTCTCATTAAAAACCTGAGGTTAGCTGCGTTGACCTCGCTTCGCGCCGTTGACCGTTAAAGGTCTTCACTGCGAAGCGGGCGCCATTCTATGCAACCTATTCAGCAGTTGCAACCCCCTCACACGGCATTATTTTATGTTTTAACTCATTGAATTCTTTAGCAAGGTTCTGCAACAAGGAATCATCCGCCAAACGCCGGCTTTCTGGAGCCACACGCATCCAATATCCAACAGAATCAGGAAGAGAAACCGATAGCTGCTGAACCTTGATGTCGAGAGCAGTCAATCGTTGCTCGAGCGTCTTTGCCGTTTCCTGGCGAGCAAAGCCCCCCAGATAAAGACAGCTGTTATCCGCCTGCGCAGATTTCCCCTTGTCACGTGCAGTTGCTGCATCAGTCGTTTCACTCAACAGGCGAATGTCCTGCTGCGAACCTTTATACAAACTCAACGGAGTGACGTCCTTCGCACGCAAGGGCGCCTCCTGCTGATGCCAGACGTAATAAAACACATTGAGGACCAGCAACAGCAGAAACAACCAACGCATAAAAACCTCAGGACAATGGGCACGCCATGGCCAAACCTACGAATACGAGATCTGGTACCACCCGCGCCTCTGGCACGACTCCGGAAACCAGGCTTGCGTCACCACCAGTGAGGAACACCGAGAACTCCCGTCCCCAATAGCTGCGCGCCAGCTCCAGCTGCGTCAGGACAAACCCTCTCAACATCAACGAACACCCACGCTCGACGGCCTCCACCGTATTTTGCCCAGGCTCAAAGCTCTCGAGCGCTCTCGATGCCGCGAGATCGTCATAGCGAATTCGCCGGGTATGGGTGCGCAACTGGTTACGCATCAAGGGCATTCCGGGACAAATGAACCCTCCCAGGTGCTTGCCATCCGCCGCAATAAAGTCCGCAGTAAGCGCTGTACCAAAATCGAGAACAAGACAAGCCCCTGAGGCAAGATGAAATGCCCCAAGCATTGCGAGCCAGCGATCAAGCCCCAATCGCCGATAATCCTCGTAACCGTTGTGGACTCCAGACATTTCACGGGCCGGCGCCGCACAGGACACCGTTACACCGAACGCCTCAACCAGCGAGGAAACAAGTGCAGCGGTTTCTTCATTGGTTCTTACGCTTACCAGGCGACAGTACTTGAGAGTCAACCCATCACAGCCGTGCAAGCTCTCCAACAAGGCAAGATCCGAGTCGACAACCCCCTCGGCAACCAAACGCGCCGCATCAGCATGCAGCACACGCCACTTAATGAAGCTGTTCCCGCAGTCGAGCTCAAGAATCATCGCGCAACCTCAGACTTAGCTCACCACCACTAAACACCTTTTCTACGCCATCTACTTTCAAACGCAATGCGCCCTGTCCGTCGATCCCCATCACCACACCGTCAATCCGATTCACGCCGGCAATCAGTGAAACCGCACGCCCCTGCCATAGGTGCCCTCGTTCCCACTCTGCCTGAAGCGCTGAAAACCCTGCCGACTGGTGACGACTCAGGTATTCCTGGAGAACAACCCCCAAACGCGCAATAAGAAGATTACGATCAAACGCCCTACCCGCCTCGAGACGCATAGAGGTCCATTGCTGGTCAACCTCATCAGCCATTTGCATATTTACATTGATTCCCACGCCCAGAACGACGTGACACACATCAGCAGGATCCCCAACCAACTCCAACAATATGCCAGCGATTTTCTTCTCACCGACAAGGACATCGTTAGGCCACTTCAAACCAGCCCCAGCAATCCCCAAATCGCGCAGCGTCTGCATCACAGCAAGACCGACAACCAGGCTAAGCCCTTCAAGCTGTCGCATACCGCCATCGATACGCAGCACGAGGCTGTAGTAGATATTTTCGGCAAACGGACTCACCCACTTGCGGCCGCGTCGACCGCGACCAGCAGTTTGCCGCTCCGCCAGCACAAGAAACGGCGCAACCATTCCGCGCTCTATAGAGCGCAAGGCTTCAGCGTTGGTGGAATCAATCGAATCAAAGACAAGTACGGACCAGTCGCAAGCAGGTGAATGCTCACCGATCTCCGCGGAATTGAGCAGAGTCAACGGCGCACTCAACTGATAACCACGACCACGTACCTTATGGATAGAAAGACCCAATTCAACCTCGAGGTGCTGGAGCTGCTTCCATACAGCGCTACGACTAATACCTAGAGCAGCACCCAGCGCTTGGCCGGAATGGAAACGACCGTCCTTCAGGAGCTTTAACAACGTCAGCATGCAAGTATCGCCTCACAATGAGGCCCGCATGATAGCCATGCCCCGAGCCGTTGCATAGAAATCGTAAGAATCAACTTTCTCGCAGGCAAAACAAAACCCCTACCTGCATACGCAGATAGGGGTTTCGGAATTTAATCTTGACGATGACC